>DMSR01000035.1 GCA_003457145.1 Bacillus sp. (in: firmicutes) | reverse complement strand
GAAGCTGGCTCAGACATCACAGGCGAAAAACAAGATCCGCCAATTCTTCAAGAAGCAGCAAAAGGATGAAAATGTTGAAAAAGGCCGTGAACTTCTAGAAAAGGAAATTCGAAATATGGATTTCGAAGTCAAAGAAATACTGACTTCAGAAAATCTTAAAAAGGTTTCTGAGAAGTTCAATTTCTATAGTGAGGATGATCTATTCGCCTCGATCGGGTATAACGGAATTACGGCTCTTCAAGTAGCGAATAGGCTGACAGAGAAGCTGCGCAAGAAACGGGATTTAGAGCAGGAAAAGGATATATCCAATGCAGTATCCGAGTTGAAATCCTTTACGCCTGCCAAAAGGCGTGAATCAGGAGTACGCGTTGCAGGAATAGATAATTTAATGATTCGCCTTTCTCGTTGCTGCAACCCAGTACCAGGTGACGATATAGCAGGATTTATCACTAAGGGAAGGGGCGTTTCGGTTCACCGCTCTGACTGCACAAATATTCATACGGAAGAGGCGCAGGCAAGGCTTATTCCTGTTGAATGGGAAACTGGATTCAATGACCGCAAAGAATACAATGTAGATATCGAGATAAGCGGGTATGACCGCAGAGGGCTGCTGAATGAGGTGCTTCAGGCAGTGAATGAGACAAAAACCAATATAACAGCGGTATCGGGGAAATCAGATCGTAATAAGGTGGCTACTATCAATATGTCCATTGCTATCCATAATGTAAGCCATCTGCAAAAGGTTGTAGACCGGATTAAACAAATACCTGATGTTTATGCTGTCAGAAGGATGATGAGTTAGGCTCTTCTCGAAATATATTCTCTGAAATAATCTTATCCTGTGATCAGAGGTTTTTGAAAAATGCTCGAATCCAGAATAAATACGGAGAAAAGACCTGGTTTGGGTATTAATAATCGTGTGAAACCAGCTATGAGTTAAGGAGACTTAAAATGCGTTTAGTTGTACAGCGGAGCAAAGAGGCAAAGGTAACCGTTGATGGGAAAATAACTGGAGCCATTACAAAAGGGTTTGTTGTCCTTGTAGGTGTGACTCACGAGGACAATGAAGAGGACGCTGCTTTTCTTGCCGAGAAAGTTGCCAATTTGCGAGTCTTCGAGGATACGGAAGGCAAAATGAACCTGTCACTACTGGATGTAGCAGGTGAGATTTTGTCTGTTTCACAGTTTACGCTTTATGGAGATTGCCGGAAAGGTCGGCGGCCCAATTTCATGGGAGCAGCAAAGCCTGACCATGCACTTTCCATATACGAAGCGTTTAACCGATTCATTCAGGAAAAGGGTATTAAGGTAGAAACTGGTGTGTTCGGTGCTATGATGGATGTCCAGCTCACAAATGATGGCCCAGTCACGCTGATCATTGACAGCAAATAAAGTTTAACAATAGGAAAAGAGGATAGCCCATTCGAAGCTGGGCTATCCTCTTTTTTTTCTATTAATTTTAATTGTTTTTAAAGTAGCGTGCTAACCCCTCAAAAATCCCATTGGCAACAGTTTCCTGATAATGGGGGGTAGTTACCAGCATTTCTTCAGCAGGGTTGCTTAAATACCCTAACTCGAGCAGGACAGCTTTCTGCCTGTTTTCCCTGATGACGTGATAGTCCCCGAAACGTGTACCGCGATCCTTCATCATCGTCTTGCTGACAATTGCTGAATGGATTTGTTCACTCAGGGGTTTTTGTTTTGAGTTGTAATAATAGGTTGTCATTCCACGGACGCTTCGGTCATTTATGCTGTCATAATGAATGCTTATAAATGCGTCTGCGTTATGGTAATGAGCTGTGCTAACCCGGGAGGCTAGAGAGATATAGGTATCATTATTCCTCGTCAGGATGACATTTGCGCCGGAAGTCTTTAGCTTGTCATATAAAAGCTGGGCAGTTCTTATTGTCAGCGATTTTTCCAGGGTTCCTCTTACACCTGTTGTTCCGTTGTCCCTGCCCCCATGGCCGGGGTCAATGACAATGGTTCTGTTTTTCGTGTGAATTTCTGCACCTGGCTTTTCAATTTGCGGTGCACTCCCTTGAACTGATACAATCCATCCCGCAACATACCCTTTGGTGCCATTAGGAAGAGAAATCTCATACCAGTCATTTTTAAGGCTGACCATATCAAAAGAATCACCAAGGTTCGCCCTATATATTACTGAAGTTCCTGTGCTGGGCCCTTTGCGGATGTTCGTTCCATTGTGCAGTATTTTAATACTGCTATTTTTAATCGTTTGATTGATGGGAGCGGTCGGCCCATTTTTCTCCCTTTCAAAAAACCAGCCTGCAGCCCAGCCTGTTTTTCCAGGCTTGAACTCGACTTTGACCCAATTGTTTTGCTCTTCTAAAATTTGAAAGCTTTGTCCTTGAGACACAGAACCAATGATTTTGCCGTCCAAAGAATTTCGTTCCCGGACATTTAGCTGGGAAGCCGTCACTTTCCCAGTATATTGACTGGGTGGTATTTCCTTCGGTCCATTGCCTGATTTCTCTGAAGTTACCTTAAGGTATTGACTGCTTACCCATGCGGTCTTTCCTGAGTATGTAATTTCCGCCCAGCCGTTTGATTGAGACTGTATGACTATATCCGCACCATTTTTTAATTGCCCCACTGTCTTCGAATTCAATGAGGGCTTTTCCCGGACATTTAAGGAAGTGGCGGTGACTGTGGCTGTGGCTAAGGTTTTAGTACTTGCACTGATTTCAGTGGTGTTTTGTTTTTTGCTGTTGTCATATTGTACGAATTCCTTCGATACCCATCCGTGCATTGAGGGTGTGCGGATTTCGGCCCAATTGTCCTTTGTGTTCAAAATTTCCACAGCTTGTCCATTGTTTAATGACCCAATAATCTGGAAAGCTGTGCCGGGACCTTTTCTGACTCGAAGTCCGTTAGCAGTTACACTCCCGTTCTTTCCATTGATGTTTTGGGTGGCAGGGACCGATGCCGGGGAGTCCTTTGCTGTGAACCATTCAACAACCCACCCTGTTTTGCTCCCGCCCAAGCTGATTTGAATCCATTCTCCTTCCTGTTTAAGGAGCGGGTATTTTTCACCTTTCTTCAGACCGGCAGCAACCGGATAACTCAAACCAGGTCCTTCCCGCACATTAAGGCTTTCCGCAGTAATAGTAACCATTCCATTTACCGCTTTTGCTCTTTCCAAGAATGGCATGCTCCCGGAAATAAGCAGCAGGCAGAGAATGACCGGAACGATTTTGCTTTCAAACATGATATCTCTCCCTATTATTCTTTTTATTTTTTGAATTCTAAATGAACTAATTCCTATTATATTAAAAGCGAGAAAAGCTTCCCTATGAAATATTTTACCGGAATTTACCGGCAAAATCACGGGGTCTTTTTTCTTACTATCGGTTTTTATCTAGAAAAATTAACTTTTAAAAGTTTATTTTAAAAACGTGAAAAATTTCTATAAGGCTGGGAAGAATAAATAGGAATAAAATATGGAGGGTGATTGCATGCGGTTTAGTGATAAGGGGATATCTGCATCTTTTGGTGAAAATCAGTTATTTGGGGTGGATTTTCATGATTTCATCCAAAAGGAGCAAAGCTCTCATGTAGTGGAATTAGCGTCAGAGTTCGGACTTTCTCTCCGCGACGTAAGAAAATTGAAAAAACAGCTTGAACGTTCGTGAATTGTCCTTGACAATCCAAAAACGAGTACGTAATATAATATAAATAAAATGTCATATCGAAATCATACCGTTGATGGAGCACAGTAGCCGAGATACACATGGCAAGAGAGGAAATGCCCTGGCTGAAAGCATTTCTGCATGATGACCCGGTGAATGAACACTCCGAAGGATCTACTCTGAAACTTGGCAGTCCTGCCATTATTAGGAGAGACGTATTCAGGCGTTAACTGTTAAAGCNNTTCAATTAGGGTGGCACCACGGGAATGAAAGCTCTCGTCCCTTGTTATTATAGCAAGGGATTGGGGGCTTTTTGTATTTCCATTTTTTATACATAACTGTTCGTGTCGTTATTTCCAGGCTGCTGGTCCTAATGGCCGCCAGCTTTAAATCGGAAGAAGTATGACGAATTGAAATCACAAGGCTGTTTTCGGATTTTGGTTGAGAAAGCAACAATGTTTACGAAAAGANNTATTGGGTGATATCTTCATCTAAGGTATTTTTTCGATTATTTTAGGGGAAAAAAGCAACAATGTTTACGAAAAGAGCCAATAATAAAGGAGGATGCACTGTGTCTAATAATATTAATATCCCCAGGGGAACACAGGACATTTTGCCAGGCCAGGCTGAAAAATGGCAGCTAATTGAAGAGAAAGCAAGGGAGCTTTGTGAAAGGTACCAATATCGGGAAATTAGAACTCCGATTTTTGAGCATACAGAATTATTTGCACGCGGTGTTGGTGATACGACGGATATTGTCCAAAAAGAAATGTACACCTTCACTGACCGAGGAGACAGAAGTTTGACACTCCGTCCTGAGGGTACGGCGGCAGCGGTACGTTCCTTTGTGGAAAATAAAATGTTCGGATATGCCAATCAGCCAGTTAAGCTTTATTATATGGGACCCATGTTCCGATATGAACGCCCACAGGCTGGGAGGTTTCGCCAATTTGTCCAATTTGGAGTCGAAGCAATGGGAAGTGCGGATCCGGCAATCGATGCAGAAGTGATTTCACTCGCCATGTCCCTCTATAGGGAGCTAGGGTTGACGAAATTAAAACTCGTCGTCAATAGCCTTGGGGACAAAGAAAGTCGGAAAGCTCACAGAGATGCGCTTGTGAACCATTTCAAACCTCGGATTGAAGAATTCTGCGGAGACTGTCAAAACAGACTCGAAAAAAACCCGATGCGAATACTTGATTGTAAGGCGGATCGCGAGCATGAGTTAATGAAGTCTGCTCCATCCATTATCGAGTTCCTAACGGAGGATTCTGCACAATATTTTTCAAAAGTTACAAAATATCTTACTGATTTAGCCATCGAATTTGATGTGGACCCTAATCTTGTACGCGGTCTGGATTACTATAACCATACCGCTTTTGAGATCATGAGTAATGCCGAAGGGTTTGGAGCTATCACGACTCTTTGCGGCGGCGGTCGCTATAATGGCCTCGTCGAGGAGATCGGCGGGCCCGAAACACCTGGCATCGGCTTTGCCTTGAGTATTGAAAGGCTGCTTGCTGCCCTTGAAGCTGAAGGCGTCGAACTGCCAGTAAAAGAAGGAATCGATTGCTATCTTGTATCCCTTGGGGAGAATGCTCAAGATTATACAGTTGGGCTTCTCCATCAATTGAGAGCTGCAGGTTTTTCAGCAGAACGAGATTATCTTGGCCGGAAGATTAAAGCGCAGTTCAAGGCTGCTGACAGGGTGAATGCCAAATACGTAGCGGTGTTAGGTGAAGATGAATTGAAAGAAAATAAGATTAACTTAAAATCGATGGCAGATGGAGAGCAAATTGAACTGCCGCTTGAAGGTTTTATCGAAAAGTTCCGGGAGATTTGTAAGTAGAGGGGGAGTTAATATGTTTGGAAGGACATATTTTTGCGGAGAAGTGACTGAAAAAGCAATTGGTGAAAAAGTGACCCTTAAAGGCTGGGTACAGAAGCGGCGCGATCTTGGCGGCCTAATCTTCATAGATTTGCGTGACAGGACGGGGCTTGTACAGATCGTTTTCAACCCTGATGTTTCCCCTGAGGCACTTTCCCTTGCGGAGAAAGTCCGCACCGAGTATGTACTGGATGTAAAAGGGACTGTCATTGCACGCGGAGAAGGTACCATTAACGAAAACCTCCGAACAGGAAAAATTGAGGTCCAAGCGGAAGATTTGGCTATCATAAATGAAGCGAAAACGACTCCTTTTATAATAGCGGATAAAACAGACGTGTCAGAGGATGTCCGGTTAAAGTATCGCTACCTGGACCTTCGTCGACCGGTAATGTTCGAAACCTTCAAAATGAGGCACCAGGTGACTAAGGCAATCCGTGATTTCCTTGATGGAGAAGAGTTTCTTGATGTAGAAACACCGATATTAACAAAAAGCACCCCAGAAGGAGCAAGGGATTACTTAGTGCCTAGCAGGGTACACCCAGGAGAATTTTACGCGCTTCCACAATCACCTCAGCTTTTCANNTGCTTCCGTGATGAGGATTTGCGTGCTGACCGCCAGCCTGAATTTACTCAGATCGATATTGAAACAAGTTTCATGAGCCAGGAAGACATCCTTGCTTTGACAGAACAAATGATGCAGAAGGTAATGAAAGATGTAAAAGGCTTGGATGTCACTCTGCCATTCCCGCGGATGAGTTTCGAAGAGGCAATGGACCGTTATGGATCAGACAAGCCTGATACACGTTTTGGAATGGAACTGATCGACCTTTCTGAGATGGTCAAAGACTCTGGATTTAAAGTGTTTGCTGCAGCAGTCGAAGGTGGAGGCCAGGTAAAGGCGATCAATGTAAAAGGCGGGGCCGCCAACTATTCCCGTAAAGATATCGACGGATTGACAGCGTTTGTATCTGTGTATGGAGCAAAAGGCCTTGCGTGGCTTAAAGCTGAAGAGGGCGGTCTGAAAGGACCAATTTCTAAATTCTTTAACGAGCAGGAACAGCAGGAGCTGCAAACTAAGCTTGATGCCGAGCCAGGAGACCTCCTTCTGTTTGTAGCAGATAAAAAGAACGTAGTAGCAGATGCACTAGGTGCCTTACGGATGAAGCTGGGAAAAGAGTTGGGTCTTATCGACCAAAGCCTATTCAACTTCCTATGGATTACAGATTGGCCATTGTTGGAATTTGATGAGGAAGCAGACCGTTATTTCGCTGCCCACCATCCATTCACAATGCCGGTTCGCGAGGACTTGCCTTTACTGGAAACCGACCCATCCAAGGTGAAAGCCCAGGCATATGACCTTGTATTGAACGGCTATGAATTAGGTGGAGGTTCATTAAGGATATTTGAAAGGGACATACAAGAAAAAATGTTCGCTGTACTTGGCTTTACCAAAGAACAGGCAAATGAACAATTTGGATTCTTGCTGGATGCATTCGAATATGGTACGCCGCCGCACGGTGGCATTGCGCTTGGGCTGGACCGGATGGTCATGCTCCTTGCCGGCAGGACGAACCTTAGAGATACTATTGCGTTCCCGAAAACTGCGAGTGCAAGCGACCTGCTGACAGATGCTCCAGGAGAGGTAAGCAGAGCTCAGCTGGAGGATCTACATCTGGAATTGAACATTAAAAAAGACCAGTAATATCCAATTGTCATTCCTTGAATTTCAGTTTTTTGTATGTTATTATAATAACAACAGATGAAGAGTCCTGATGTGTTCGTTGTATAACCTGAAGTTTTGACCTAACATTTTACCTTCGGGAGTTCGCGTTTCCAGGCAGCGTAAATGCCTCTGGCTAGAGGACTTACAGAAACCAGGAACAGGGCACCCACCTGCTGAGAGCGGGTTCAAGACGAAGGCACCCAAACGACGGCACGATTGGGACTCTTCCTACATAGTTTTAGCAAAGCCATGCAGATGCATGGTTTTTTTGTTTTTCAGCTTAGAAAAAGAGGAAAAATAAATTGAATCATCATATACATTAATTCCTATAAAAATACTTGAATTTAATGAGGAGTATGTTATATTCAAAAGCGGGTATAGATAGTAACATCAATACAATGTTTGGAGTGAGTAATAATGCTTCATCAGTTTTCAAGAAATGAATTGGCCATCGGCAAAGAAGGCCTTGAGATAATGAAAAATAGTCCTGTAGCAGTATTGGGAATCGGAGGGGTA
>DMSR01000119.1 GCA_003457145.1 Bacillus sp. (in: firmicutes) | reverse complement strand
AAAATCTAAAAAAGAGATGCTTGAGGAAATGGAAGAAGACTATACAGGTTTTTTCCAGGGAGTAAAAGAGGTTTTAAAAGCCAGGAATGGGCGCCTTCATGGCATTGAAGGTGCAGTGGCCGAGCTGGTTCAAGTGCCTAAGCAATATGAAACAGCCATTGAAACTGCACTCGGCGGTGCAATGCAGCATATTGTCGTCCAAAATGAAGAAAACGCCCGAACCGCTATCCAATATTTGAAGCAAAAATCCTTCGGCAGAGCTACTTTCCTCCCTATGAGTATCGTTAAAGGGAAATCAGTGGCTGCTTCGTTACAGGGATCTCTTTCCGGGCATGAATCGTTTATCGGCACAGCAGCAGAATTGATTCAATATGATCAAAATAATGCTGAAGTCATAAAAAGCTTGCTAGGCAATGTCGTCATCGCAAAGGACTTAAAGGGAGCTAATGAGATAGCGCGAATCCTCCAGTACAGAAGCAGGGTTGTCACTATTGAAGGGGATGTCGTCAATCCTGGAGGTTCGATGACAGGTGGTGCAGTCAAGCAGAAGTCCTCTTCACTTCTCAGCCGAAAGGGAGAGCTTGAGGATTTGACCAAAAAGCTTGCTGAAATGGAAGAAAAGACAGGTTTACTTGAATCACGAGTGAAAGCGATGAAAGCTGAAATCCAATCAGGTGACGCAAGGCTCGAGGAGTTGCGAAAAAAAGGCGAGGAGCTTCGCTTAAAGGAGCAATCGTTGAAAGGGGATTTGCGCGAAGTTGAATTTGAGCAGAAAAACATCAATGAACGTTTGGCTGTTTATGATTCTGAGAAAACCCAGCTTAATTCAGATAAAGTAAAGCTTGAAGCAAGATTGGTCGAGCTAGCCGATATGCTTGGGGAATACCAGGAAAACCTAGCCGGATTTGACAAAGAAATCACCCGATTGACTCAACTGAAAAACTCCAATTCAACATCGAGAGACAGTCTTGTAACAGAGATTGGCGATTTGAAAATTAATCTTGCAGCTAAAAAAGAACAATATACGCATGCAAAGGAAAAACTTGACTCTGCTATTCTGCAATTGGAGGATCAGGCAAAGAAATTTGCAATTCTAGAAGAAGACCTTTCATTGCTGTCCTCTGAAATGACGGACAGTTCATCAGGTGAAGTGCAGCTTGAAGAAGCAGCAAAACGGAAGCTTCAGGATAAAACTGAGACACTTCAGCTGATTTCTTCAAGAAGGACGGAACGTTTGGCGCTGCAAAACAAGCTTGAAGACCTCGAACTGGAGTCAAAAGAGTTGAGACGATTATTAAAAGGTGTCAACGAAGTACTGAAGGATGAAGAAGTGAAGCTTACTAGACTTGAGGTGGAACTCGATAACAGGCTTGCACATCTTCGTGAGGAATATCTGCTTTCCTACGAGGCCGCAAGAGAGCAGTATCCGCTAATGATTCCGGCTGATGAAGCGAGAAGGAAGGTCAAACTGATCAAATTGGCGATAGATGAGCTTGGGACTGTAAACCTTGGTGCGATAGAAGAATACGAACGTGTCTCAGAACGGTATGAATTTTTATTGGAACAAAAGAATGATCTTCAGGAAGCGAAGGACACATTATTCCTGGTAATCGAAGAAATGGATCTTGAGATGAAGAAGAGGTTTGAACAGACCTTCACAGGAATCCGTTCACACTTCGAGTCTGTATTCCAGGCATTATTTGGCGGAGGGAGAGCTGATTTAAGGCTAACTCAGCCAGATGACCTGCTGAATACAGGTGTGGAAATAGTAGCTCAGCCACCAGGGAAGAAACTGCAAAACCTCGGGCTTCTATCGGGTGGAGAGCGTGCCTTGACGGCCATCGCCCTGCTGTTCTCAATCTTGAAGGTCAGGCCGGTGCCGTTCTGCATTCTTGATGAAGTGGAAGCTGCCNNTGGATGAGGCAAACGTCTATCGTTTCAGCCAATATTTGAAAAAATATAGCGCAGAAACGCAATTTATCGTGATCACCCACCGTAAGGGAACGATGGAAGAAGCTGATGTCCTATACGGGGTTACAATGCAGGAGTCAGGAGTGTCGAAGCTCGTTTCGGTCCGGATTGAGGAATCGAAGGAGCTCGTCAAATCGTAAAAGGAAGGCGATGGAACCGTGAGTTTTTTTAAAAAATTAAAAGAAAAATTTACAACCCAGACTGAAAGTGTAACTGAAAAGTTTAGAGAAGGCTTGACGAAAACAAGAGATAATTTTTCAGGAAAAGTGAATGATCTTGTCTCACGCTACAGAAAGGTCGATGAAGAATTTTTTGAAGAGCTGGAAGAGATTTTGATCCAGGCTGATGTCGGCTTTGAAACTGTAATGGAATTAATCGAGGAACTTAAGAAAGAAGTAAAACGCCGGAATATCCAGGACACGAAAGAGGTCCAGGCAGTTATATCTGAAAAATTGGTCGATATCTACCAGGGCGGTGACATGGAGTCATTTGGGGTCAACATTCAGGAAGAGGGTCTCACTGTCATTTTATTCGTTGGTGTAAACGGCGTGGGGAAAACAACGACCATTGGAAAACTGGCTCATAAATACAAGAGTGAAGGCAAGAAGGTGCTTCTTGCAGCTGGAGATACCTTCCGTGCAGGAGCAATCGAACAACTGGAGGTATGGGGAGAGAGGGTAGGAGTTGAAGTCATCAAACAGGCGGAAGGTTCTGACCCTGCTGCAGTTATGTATGATGCTGTTCAGGCAGCAAAGTCCCGCCGCGCAGACATTCTGCTTTGTGATACTGCAGGAAGACTCCAGAACAAGGTCAATTTGATGAAAGAGCTCGAGAAGGTGAAGCGTGTAATCGAACGTGAAATTCCCGAAGCACCTCATGAAGTATTGTTAGTGCTTGATGCAACGACAGGTCAAAATGCCTTGATCCAGGCGAAAACTTTCAAAGAAGCAACAGACGTGAGTGGAATCGTCCTGACGAAACTAGATGGCACAGCGAAGGGCGGAATAGTCATTGCCATCCGCAATGAACTCGAAATTCCAGTGAAGTTCGTAGGCCTAGGAGAAAAGATGGATGATCTCCAGGAGTTTGACGCAGAAAGGTATGTCTATGGATTGTTCGCAGACCTCGTCGAGGAGGAACAAACGGCCGAATGACAGGGGTTTTTGAGGTATTGCTGTAAAGAACTTTTCTTGACAGAAAAGTTGAACCTGTGTAAACTCTTTATGTAAAGGTATTTCACTTAACATGGGGGAATCAATATGCTTGAAAAAACAAACCGCATGAATTATTTGTACGATTTTTATCAAGCATTATTAACTCCGAAACAAAGCAGTTATATGGCCCTTTACTATCTCGATGACTATTCCCTCGGGGAAATCGCTGAAGAGTATAATGTTAGCCGGCAGGCTGTATACGACAACATTAAACGAACGGAAGCGATGCTGGAGGAATATGAAGAGAAGCTAATGTTATTCGAGAAGTTTCAGCAGCGCAGTGAGTTAATTTCTAAAATGAAAAAACTTCTGGGTGATGAGCCGGACAACCTTGCTTTAAGTGAAATGGTAGCTGAGCTTGAGAAATTAGACTAGGGAGGCGGCATTAAATGGCATTTGAAGGATTGG
>DMSR01000480.1 GCA_003457145.1 Bacillus sp. (in: firmicutes) | reverse complement strand
CCGGTTCCTCCTTTTGCCCTTTCCTCATAATAGCGGATCAGCTGCTCCGTAATTTCTCCGTCAGGACTAGACAGTCCCGACCCCATCGCGGGCATGACCACCCTATTCCTAAGCGTTAAACTCCCTATTCTTCCTTCAGAAAGCAAATACTGATATACCATGCACAATTACCTCCTTTTTCTTCATGCTCATAATTTCACAAATAAGATTTCTATCTATAATTAAAGCACATATAAAAAATATTAATTTTATATTTTGTGATATAACTTTGACAATTCCATTTCAATAATATGGCAAATAGTGAGATGTCGGCACCATCCGACAATGCTCTGCTTTTTTCGATAAAAAGGCATAAAACCAGCCTCTTTCATGGAAAGATTGACTCCAAATAAGCTGGCACAACTCAACTCTTAGCTATAAAACGTTTCAGACAACAAAAATNNCCAGCCACAACATAGAGTAGATCCAATTGCAGCTAAAAGAATAAGAACTAGGCCCCTATCTCCTCCCTCTTCCATCAACCTTCCAGACATCCAACACCTTCCCATTTTCATGGACAAAATATTCTTCAAACTGATTTGCCACCGTGCAGGCATGGTTTGGAATGATTTTCACTTTATCATTTAACTTTATAGAGCTTTCTTGTGAGTAGCTGCCTATTCCGTGTTCTTCTGATAACCGCTCCAGCGTGATTTCGGGATGGCCGATGATATGGCCGAATCCTTTTACGGTTTGATTTCCATGGGCACCTTTATCCAGACAGAGGGTTTTGCTTCCTGTATCAAATACAATCCGGTCCTGATAAACGCCAACGACAGAAGCCAATACGGTCAATGCGCAATTATTGATGCTTGCCACACCTAGTCCTACTTGAATCATATCGAAAAACACTGCATTGCCGGGCCTGATTTCGGTGATCCCTGGTACCTTGCCTGCGCTTTTATATGTCGGAGTGGAACCGACGCTTCTTACCGGAACAGGAATGCCGGCTTTTTCGCATTCAGCGGCACTTTCCGCTACCGCCACTCCCTCCTGTACACCAATTTGTTCAATTTCTGAAAACGCTGAAGCAGCATAGGAATGTCCGGCATGCGTAAAAATGCCGCCCAGCATAAGCTTGGATTTCGCTGAAATTTCCTTTGCCAAAAACAGAGCTTCCATTCCCGGTTCAACCCCGCAGCGGTTCAGGCCTGAATTCACTTTTATCCATACCTCTAAGGTAAAAGGCGTGTGTTCCAGCTCTCTCTGCAGATAAGCTAACTGCTCCGTGCTGTCTACCGAGATTTTAAGCTTAACACCTTTTTGTAAAAGCTTTATAAGTCTCTTGATCTTGTCGGGGCTTGAAATTGGATAGGCGATTAAGATATCATCGATTCCGCCAGCAGCCATTGCTTCCGCTTCGAAAATCGTTGCAGCCGTTATACCGACAGCCCCTGCCTTCAGCTGCAGCTTCGCTATTTCTACGGATTTATGCGTTTTTATATGCGGCCGATAAGAGAGATGATGTTTTTCTGCAAAGCTTGCCATTTCATTGATGTTTTTTACTAGTTTACCGTAATCCAGCAGCAGTGCCGGAGTATCCAGACTGGTTACCATCGTCATCGTTTACGCATCTCCAATTTTGTTTAGGATATTGAGCCTTAAATATAGTTCCGTCAGGTCTTTTACATAACCCGGAAAAAACTGTCCTGTTTCATGATGCGTCAAAGTAAGTACTTCCTGGAGGGTTCGCTTCCCATCCATCCAATACAAAATAAAGTCAGCATAGCCAAGCGGGATTTTCGGTTCGACCTTTTTCAGCCAATGGTATCTTTCCTCTAATGATAGTGTTCCTATCTCATCCACCAGACGGACCGGACCCTGATTCTGTCTTTTATAGATTGCGTTCATCCAATCGTGGTTTTCAATCTTCTCTGTTCCCCCTAATAGCTGATGCTCTCCTATTGTAAAAATAATCTCAGCTTGCTTTGCGGTCAAATCCTTCAACTCATCAATCAGCTCTCTCAGATGATTAAATTTGCGAAGCTTCGCATAGGAATCCAACTGGGCCAGGGAGTCCTTTTCATATTGAAGATAAAATGAGAAAGCATCGCGGAATTGCTTTTTGGATGGGTTCGATTTCATCAGCCACTCTTTTGCATCATTTAAATGCGAACTGATTTTACCGAGATGGTGCAACGTGTACGAAATCCACTCATCCTCCTCACCATTTGCTAAACCATAGCCATATAAGGAGGTCACTGTCCCTATTATTTTCATCATGTTCTCATCGAGGTTTTTAGTAGAGTCTGAGGTTGTATGGTAATGCTTATCCGGCCATTGAATGAGCATTGGACACGGTATTCCAATGGCCGGGTCCGAAATGATATAATGATCGCTTCCGCCAGAAAAGCGCGTTTTAACATAGTGCACCGTACTATAATCAGAAGTCCCTGTAAAATTAGCTGTGTTATTTGCCGTGTCTTCAACTAATTTATAGGCAAACCGGTCCAGAAAAGTCGGCGCAGCCATTGGGGGCTGTTCAACACACAGCGGGCCGCCGCCCCTCGCTTGGTCGGCTCCGACCATATCCAGATTGAGCGCTGCGACTGTCTTGGGAATTCGCTCTTGATGCATGTGGAAGTAGGCGGCCGTTCCTGTCATCTCGGGCATCATCAGGAATCTGATCCCTAGCTCTGGTTTTGCCAGTTTCCCTTCTTTTATCAGCCGCGTTA
>DMSR01000050.1 GCA_003457145.1 Bacillus sp. (in: firmicutes) | reverse complement strand
TAAATCAGACTGAACGGTCCAGTTCCAAATACTGTCTCTGAGCGCGTCTTTCCCATACATATCATTCGAAACCGGTCTGCTGAAACCCGTCTCTAATGAGGCCTTATAATAGTCCCCACGCCATTGTCCGGACTGGACGGTTTTGGCATAATAAGGAATGAATGCCTTGAGCCCTGATTCATGAATCATCACATTCTTTAGGACAAGGTTGCCTTTGTTGGTGTTTTTCAGCTCAGGCAAATAATCCCCCAAGGTCTTATTCATATCCAATTCACCACGGCTTTTGAGAAACATTGCCGCTTGCGTGGTAGCAAGTACTTTAGTGACTGATGCCAGATCGTATACCGTTTCTTTTGATACAGGGACTGTCTTTTTATAGTCTAAAAAGCCGTAAGAACGCTCAAATACCACTTTTCCGTCTTTTAATACCAAAACATTGGCTCCGGGTGCAGCCTGAATCTGAATCATTCGTTGGGCCACTTCATCAATTTTATCCAAAACTTCAGATTTCAATCCCACACTCTCGGGAGTGCCATACGAAAGTCGATTGGCGTCTGACAGGTATCCCCCCACTCCATGGGAATATTGGCCGCTGACGGTGACGGGTAAAATCCCCTGACTTGACCTACCTCCAAACAGGACTTGAGGAACAAGCTTTTGTGTTTCGGAGGAGTTCTCATACGCCAAGACTACATTGCCCATCCCTTCCAGGGCTTTGGCCCCATAAGCATTCCCAAACAGGACAGTGACCACTTTTTGCCTTTTCTCCAAGGTTCGGATTAGTTGAATATCCCCGGGAGCAATTCCAAATGCACGCTGTGGACTGTTAGTCACTCCCATCAAGCCTACCACAATCACATCATAGTCTTCCAATTGCTTAATCAGATTGTAATGGGCAGATTCTCCTGCAGCCTTTTGTACAGTGAAATGGTCTACTTGGGTATAATTTTTTAGATATTGATTAAAAACTTTTCCATCGTCCCCAATTGTCAAGCTGGCAAATTTTCTGAGATCCAAGTTTTGAAAAGGCAAAAGATCACCTTTGTTGGATGCTACGGTGATGGATTCGGCATAAAGCTTTTCAATGACTTCAGCGGTTTTGGGCGTATTGAGACGCTCTGCAATTTTATAGGTATCTATAGGTTTGTACTTATCCAGACCTGCCCAATATTTTGCTTTTAAGATTTTCATGACCCGTCGGTTTATTTCCGACTCTTTAATCAAACCACGCGCTACGGCATCCTTAATAAGAGCTTTGGCCTTGGGGACATCTTGGGAGTATAGTAACACATCATTACCGGCAAGTAGTGCTTTCAGATCTACTTCTCCGGGTTTGCTGAAATTTGCCACACCTTTCATGTTCAGCGCATCAGTGAAAATCAAACCCTGGAAATTCATCCTATTTTGAAGCAAATCGGTCACGATCGGCCTGGAAAGGCTGGAAGGAATATTGGAGCCCTGATCCAAACTAGGGACATTGAGGTGGGCAACCATCACTGACATTAAATCTTCTCTGAAAAGCTCCTGATACGGATATAGATCCACATCCCATATCCGCTTCTCGGCGTGCTTGATTACAGGTAAGGAATAGTGGCTGTCGGTATCTGTATCACCGTGTCCTGGAAAATGCTTTGCATTGGCAATAACACCATTGTCTTGTAAGCCCTTCATATAGGCAACCGCACGACGAGTGACCGTTTCTTTATTTTCTCCAAAAGCCCGGTATCCAATTGCCGGATTGTTGGGATTGGAATTGACATCTACTACCGGAGCAAAGTTGATATGCATCCCCAGTTCCTTAAACTGGCGTGCGATCTCAGCACCCATATCATAAATCAATTTTTGATTTTGAATCGCTCCCAAAGTCATCGCCTTCGGGAAGTTCGGGACTGAATCCAAACGCATTCCTATTCCCCACTCGGCATCCATTGCGATAAAAAGTGGCGTTTTTGATTGAGCCTGATAATAGTTGGTTAGCCTAGCCTGTCGATTTGGTCCTCCCTGAAAAAATATCAAACCACCCAAATTTTCGGTTTTTACCAAATTGCTGATCTCATGGACATGCTTTTGATCTTTGTTGGAATAGGCTGCTACCATAAAAAGCTGTCCCAATCTTTGATCAAAATTCATGGCTGAAAACACGCTGTCGACCCAATGCTTTTGTTCAACACGATCACTACTGNNCCTAGCAACATCAAAAGTGCTATCGGGCCCCAAAGCTTCCTTTTCATTAACGAGATCAATTTTTTATCCTTAACTTTCAAAATATATTTGTGTAGGCTATGAATATATTAAATTCTACGAGTCTTTTCTGCTTTTTTCAAAGCCTGTAAAAGACTTTCAATTGAATGTAACAAAGATTGGGCAACATTACGTGAGGTTTAAGGTTAAAAACGTAAACAAGGGTCTATTCGGTATATTTAATCCTTGAGCCTCCTCGTTTCCCCTAATAGCCGGCCCAAACCCTAACCGAGTTTATTATGAAATTTCCCTCCTTATTCCGTACCGCTTCGCC
>DMSR01000371.1 GCA_003457145.1 Bacillus sp. (in: firmicutes) | reverse complement strand
TCCATGGATCAGCTCACTGTGTCCTTTTTTATAATGGCTGAAAATTGTGGGGGCTGATCGTCCTAGAAGGTCGGCAACAGCATTTTGCTTTTCGTAAATCAAGTACAGCGAACAAACTAGACGCTGAATGTCAGTTTGTTGCACGGAGAGGGCATGCTGAAGTCTTAATGTACCATTTAATAATGTCTCCAACTCGTGAGTGACAAAAGCTGAACTCCCTGCTTCCCCAGAACCTGTCAACTTAAAGGAGAAAGTCCCTCGGTTTTTTTGCTCTTTTTTTAAAAAATCATTTGCCACTCTTGCTTGCNNCTTCACTAATGGATGGATCCACTTTTCGATATCTACTTTTTCAATATCTTTATCCATGGTGCCAAAAGCTAGACCAAAGTATGGCTGGTTGCTTTCAAACTTCCAGAGCCGGCTTATATAAAATGCTGTGATGAAAGCGGCGGAATAATCATTCGCGAGAAAAATCAGCTCATCTCCGTAACGGTGTTTTACTTGAACCGAGCCATAATCTTTGAACCACTCTTTTATCCAGTCCTCAACTCTCGCTAAATAATCGCTCAGTTCATCTCCAGAAAATGTCGAAGTAGATTTGGATACATCCATGATAAATACCGATGCAGGCTGCACTAAGAATCCCACCTATCTTCCTAAAATTAGACTATTAAATATAATTTTATATAAATTAGATTGTTTAGTCAAATAAGCTTAAAGTTAGCCTTCTTAGTAATATAAACTTAAAATACACCTGTTCTGCTCCATTATAACAAGAGCGTATGTTCGCTACAATAGGAAGAAAAGTACAAAAAAAGAGCCACCTGGGCTCTTTAAACATCCTATTCTTCAGTTACAACTACCTTTTCCATAACATCGCCATTACGCATAGCTTTAGCTGCTTCCAAACCAGAAGTCACTTTTCCAAAAACAGTGTGTACACCATTCAGGTGAGGCTGTGATTCATGAACGATAAAAAATTGACTGCCGCCTGTATCTTTCCCTGCGTGTGCCATTGAAAGTGATCCTGGCTCATGCTTATGTGGGTTGCCTTGTGTTTCACACTTGATTGTGTACCCAGGACCGCCTGTTCCTGTGCCTGTAGGGCAGCCACCCTGGCTTACGAATCCTGGAATAACCCGGTGGAAATTAAGACCATTGTAAAATCCCTCATTCGCAAGCTTCTCGAAGTTCGCAACTGTACCGGGTGCTTCATTTGGGTATAGTTCGAATTCGATTTTCTCTCCATTTTGCATTTGTATGTATCCTTTTTTGGTCATGAAAATCATCTCCTTATGTTTAAATCACTGTTATCATACCAATTTTTAAATAAAAATAAAAGTCATCCACCTTGTCCTGTGATTTGACTGTATTTTTTAATTGAAATTGTGTTAAAATATAAGTGCCCCTGCCGAACATTCGCTTGTTGCGGGACACTTAACCACTGTACGGACGGCAGGGGCCCTGCTTTGCAGGTGATTAATTATTTATTTAAGCCAGGATAAATTCCTGGCTTTTTATATTCATTTAAGGGCATTTGTTGTGTGTCGAGAACGAAACAAGAACCATTAGGGCATGATATATTCAGATACCTCCTGAAAACCAATTAAAGTGAACAAAAGGATGATTCCGATGTCCAACCCGATAACCAGCATACCTATTCCAGCCGTTCTGCAAATCAGGAACGGCACTGCTTTTCAGCTACAGTCTATTTTCGAAAATCACGGCTTCAAATCTGTCATCTTTATATTCGACGAATTTACTTTTATTACATATAAAGACAAGGTAATTGATTCGCTGCCATCCATCCGAACGGATATAATCGAAATGCACTCAGGACTCGAGATTCAAGATTTAATTAAACAAGCGTTCACTCTTGGTCATTTTGACGCTGTCGCTGCGATGGGCGGCGGAACAGTGATAGACTATGGGAAGTACATCGCGTTTTCTCGAAATCTCCCTTTTATCAGTATACCTACCTCCCCATCTAATGATGGTTTTGCAAGCAGCAATTGTTCATTATTGATCGATAAAAAGAAAACTACTGTTCCAGCAAAGGTTCCATATGGGATTTTAGTTGACCTTGATATTATCCAGAGCTCTCCCGAACGTTTTATTTTAGCAGGTATTGGTGATTTAATGTCTAACATCACTGCGCTTTATGATTGGGAGTTCGAGGAAAAACATGGAGTAGGACAAGTAAATGCGTTTGCATTAATGATCAGTAAAAAGGCAGTAAACAGCTTTATCCGGACACCGATGGATGATATTAAAAACCCCATCTTCCTAAAGGAGTTAGTCAGCTCATTAACCATGGGCGGTGTCTCGACAGTGATCAGCGGCAATAGCGCTCCAATCAGCGGTTCAGAGCACTTGATTTCCCATGCACTTGATAAGATATCAGTCAGGCCGCAAATGCACGGCATCCAGGTCGGTATTGCAACATACATTATCGCGAATGTTCAACAGCATCGAATTGAAAGAATGATAAAGGTATACGAGAGAACAGGGTTTTTCGAACACGTAAAACAGTTAGGACTATCCAAGCAAGAATTTTTGCAGGCAATCCAAATGGCTCCGGCTATTAAACCAGACCGCCATACGGTCTTGCATGACGAGAGATTTTTGAACGCTGCGCTCAAGTTTGTTGATGTGGATCCTTTACTTAAAGAAATTTTTCACTAGAAGAAACCTTGCCTGAAAGTCTGGCAAGGTTTTCTTCTTAAAACAGCCTTTCATTTTCTTCCCGGCGTCGCTTTGCTCCTTACATGCATCCGGTATCAACTGATCCATTGCGTGAGTCTTTTCTATCCAGTTCTCCTTTATCCTTGCCACCTCTCTTTCTAATAAAGCTCTTTACTGGGAAAACTAATTAAAAAAAATTTTAAATAGAACTATCTTATTATGAAAAATACAAAGTCTGTTAGAATGAATAGTAACAATTTGAACGAGATCAAGGAGGTCATATGCTTAAGCAGTTAAATTTCAAAAATAAGGAATGGGTAACCGCTGCCGCCTATACCCTTTACTTCCTGTATCTAGTAATTGCCGCCACGCTGTTATTTTTCAGTCCATACCGACAAGCTGCATATGAAATCAACTCGACCGGAGCAAACCCCTATAATATTGTTCCATTTAAGACAATTACTAACTATTTAAAAGCATCCTCGCACATTAATAATAGTATTTGGATTACTAATTTATTTGGAAATATCCTAGCATTTCTTCCATTAGGTTTCTTTCTGCCGTTACTTTTTAAAAGATTTATAGGATTCCGGCGAACGATCAAAACGGTCTTTCTTGCAACTACGACCGTAGAGGGCTTGCAGTATGTGACCCGGGTGGGGAGTTTTGATGTAGATGACATCATCTTAAATACGGTGGGCGGTGGAATCGGTTATCTATTATTTTTGATCGTGTACCGCTTTTTTCAAAACAAGGAGAATAAAATCACATGATTATAAGGCTACTTCGAGAAAATGAGGAACCACCGTGGAATCTACTGCTCCTTGCTGACCCGTCCAAAGAATTGGTTAGTGGATCTTCAAAACGGTACATGCTTTATTGTTCAATTGGAAAGCAGCGTGGCAGGAGTAGTCTTATTGCTTCCAAGAACAAGAGATATAGCTGAAATCATCAATCTAGCAGTCGAAGAAGGTCTGCAGGGAAAAGGAATTGGCAAACTTCTGATCAAGCATAGCATTCAGACCGCCAAACAAATGGGTTTTAAAACAGTTGAAATCGCCACAGGAAATTCAAGTATATATCAGCTTGCACTGTACCAAAAAGAAGGGTTCAGAATGACTGGTATCGACCATGATTTTTTCATCCGAAATTATCAGGAACCAATCTTCGAAAATGGGATTGAATGCAGGGATTTGATCCGGCTATCGATTAGAATCTAAAAGGCGATCCACTTAAGATGGGGCGCCTTTGCCATTACAGATGGTTTAATTTCTTAATCAACGGTGGAATCTTTTCATAAATCCCAACAACCTCATCCATCCTCATCCTGACAAGGCCGCTTGAAGAAGGAGCAACGAAATCAACTGTTCCTGGAACAACTGATTCACTCTGCCTTCCCCACGGCAGCACTTTTTTGCCGCTGTACTGCTGATAAACGCCTTTCCCTACAAAACAGACAATCTTTGGATGATAGGTTTCGATTTTCTGCTTA
>DMSR01000417.1 GCA_003457145.1 Bacillus sp. (in: firmicutes) | reverse complement strand
GGAAGTGGTAGCAGTCCGTGCGGATATCGATGCATTATGGCAGGAGGTAGACGGTGTCTGGCGGGCGAACCATTCCTGCGGGCATGATGCCAATATGTCCATGGTCCTTGGGGCCCTGGTCTATGTATTGGAAAAAAAGCCATCTAAACGAATCCGGTTCATTTTTCAGCCTGCAGAGGAGAAGGGAAACGGTGCACTTTCAATGATCGAACGAGGGGCCATCGAGAACGTCAGCCATTTGTTCGGTATCCACCTTCGTCCAGAGGAAGAATTACAGCTTGGCAAGGTGGCCCCGTCAATCCATCATGGTGCGGGCACATTTCTTGAAGGGAAAATCATTGGCATTGATGCTCATGGCGCAAGGCCTCATCAGGGGAAAAATGCGATTGACGTCATCGCTGCCCTGCATCAAGCATTAAAAACAATCTATGTTTCACCCTTTGAGCCGCATTCTGCAAAGCTGACAAAAATCATCGCAGGCGGTGACAATCTAAATATCATTCCTGGCAGTGCGGAATTTGCAATCGACTTAAGGGCACAGAAGAACCAAGTATTACAGCAGCTTCAGGAAGCTATCGAGGAAAAATTCATCGGATTGCAAAAACTGTTCGGGGTCGAAATCACTTGGGATTGGGTCGATCTGGCACCTGGGGCAGAAGTTTCTACAGAAGCCGAATCTATCGCCAGACAGGCCATTACCGTTTCTATCGGAGAAGATGCCCTTGCAGCTCCTGTCATTACTTCAGGAAGCGATGATTTTCATTACTATACAGTCAAGCAGCCGGCACTGAAGGCAACGATGATTGGTGTAGGGGCAAACCTTTACCCGGGTCTTCATCATCCAAAGATGAACTTTGACCACACAGCCCTTCATATTGGCGCCAAGGTGCTGGCGGAAACGGTTTTGAAAGCTTAATATTTACTCTAAACCACCGTGAGTTAACACGGTGGTTTTTCATTATCCTTGAAAAATAAAAACAGCCTAAAATTCCAATTGACCAAAATCAAAAATCCATTTAATATGTGATTAACGACCATTTAACGACAATTAAAAATTTTCTAAAAAAGGTTGTCTGGAATTTGGTAAGCGCATACATTTTTGAGGGGGTTGAAGGATGGAAAAGAAGATGTCATTTAAAGTGGCAATCATTCCGCTTGCCGTCATGATTGCTGTAATGGCGGTGTCTGTCATCGTGCTGGAGCAAGGGCCGCACATACCGCTGATCGTTGGTACTTCCGTGGCAGCACTTGTTGCATGGAGGTCCGGTTATACCTGGGGTGAAATCGAAGAGGCAATGTATAAGGGGATTCGCCTTGCGCTGCCGGCAATTATTATCATTATTCTTGTAGGACTCACTATTGGAGCCTGGATTGGCGGCGGTATTGTCGCCACAATGATTTACTATGGC
This sequence comes from Bacillus sp. (in: firmicutes), assembly GCA_003457145.1. Classification (GTDB taxonomy): domain Bacteria; phylum Bacillota; class Bacilli; order Bacillales; family Cytobacillaceae; genus Mesobacillus. Next base: position 3,711 of record DMSR01000417.1, on the reverse strand, counting down.
TTGCAAATAATTACCCCATCACTTTTTCTTGTAACGATTACTGTGATATGTGCAGTAGTATCTCTGGCAATCGGGAGTTCGTGGTCCACTATGGGAACAATTGGGGTTGCAGGTATGGGAATAGGGCTCAGTATGGGGATTCCTGCTCCGATGATTGCAGGTGCCATCATTTCCGGAGCCTATTTTGGGGACAAGATGTCACCGCTCTCGGATACAACGAACCTGGCGTCAGGATTGACCAACACGGATTTATTCGTACATATCCGCCATATGTTTTATACAACCATCCCCGGCCTGATTATTGCTCTGGGAGTATATTGGTATTTGGGAAGGGACTTCAGTAAAGGTGGCATCGACACGGCAGATATCTCGCAGACGATTAAGGTTCTCAAGGAAAGCTTTGTAATTTCTCCATTCCTGCTGATCATCCCTTTATTGGTCATTGTTCTTGTGGCTAAAAAAGTTCCTGCAATTCCTGCATTGATCGTTGGGATTACCCTTGGATTTGCATCACAAGTTTTCATTCAGGGCGGGTCCGTTTCTGCCGCCGTAGCTGCCCTGCAGAGCGGATTCGTGATTGATACAGGAAATGAAATGGTGGACAATTTATTTAATCGCGGCGGTCTAGATTCGATGATGTATACCGTTTCGATGACCATCGTAGCCATGACGTTCGGGGGAATTCTCGAACAGACCGGGATGCTGCAAGCAATCGTAAACCAAATTTTAAAGCTGGCCAAAACTAGCCGGTCATTGGTCGCTTCCACAGTTGTATCATGCTTTGCAACCAATGCAACGTGTTCTGAACAATATATCTCAATTGTCATCCCGTCTAGAATGTACGCAAAGGTTTACCGTGAAAAGGGTCTCCATTCGAAAAATCTGTCTCGCGCGCTTGAGGATGGGGGAACGTTGACTTCCGTTTTTATCCCATGGAACACTTGCGGTGTCTTTATTTTTGGTACACTGGGAGTGCATGCGCTGGATTATGGACCATATGCGGTATTGAATTTTGTCGTTCCGATTCTTTCAGTGGTTTACGCGATGACTGGATTCACCATCACCAAGCTCACTGCTCAGGAAATCGCTGTACTTAATAAGGAGGAAGGCGTAGCAATTGATGCATAGAAGCCTTACTTTATGATATTGGTCAAGTGAACAAAACCGATTTTTGAAATTGGTACTATCAATCAAAAAAGGAAGGTTCACAAAAGTGAACTTTCCTTTTCTAGTAGATTGGGATACTTAACTCATAAATGGCTCTGGGTCTTCCTTGATGATAGGTCATTTCTTCGCCGACAGCATCTGCATATCCATGGTCTAATAGCTTTTTGAGCAGTCGTTCTGTCGACCTTCTTGTCACGCCAAGGTAATCAGCCAAATCGGCTGCGGTAAATTGACGGGAGCTGCGTGATCGGCAGAAGTAGAGGATTTTCGAAAGGTTAGCAGGGCCAATTCTGGTTTTTTGGGAAATTTCCATCAGTTGAGGATCATCATTTTTTAAGCTGTAACTCTTCCTGTACTTCGGAAATGGTCCCAGGACAACTTTTTCATCGGTTAAGATATAATAGGAGCTTTCCTCGTCAAGCTGTTTACAGAACTGAAGAGCAATTTTTGCATTTTGTTCGGCCTCTGTAATGGCTGATCCGTATCCAAAACCAATTTTCAATCCGTTTAACATGGCAGGAAAAAGAGAGCTCTTTTCTGTAAAAGCATCAACTTCTCCTCTGGTACTATAAAGGATGTAGGAACGCTCACCAAGTTCTTGAATAGAGGCAGAAATCTCTTTCGCTAAATCCTGGATCGCCTTAATGTTTCCATCTTCAGATAAAAGCACATGGCAAGCAGCAATCTGGGAGAATCTGCTCTTAAATAGCTCGGCTTTGACCTTTGCCTCCCGCAGGCCTCTTATTAAAGAACTTTCAGGATCCATCATCCTCATCGCAGGAACTCCTAAAGCCATAAGCTGATCGTAGATCTTGTGGACACTTGTTAAGGCAAAGTCAGTTAAACCTTGTTCCCAAAGGGCCAAATGGTAGTTTAGTATTTTTTCCATATCAAAGCTGGTGTCCAGCATATCTGTAAAATCAAGGATATGAGTTAAAGGTGTTTCGATTCCCAAATCGGACAGGACACTTTCTACTAAATCGGAATCAATCAAATCAAAGGAAATCCGGTCAAGACGAATGTTTTTATGATAAAAAACTGCCAGAAGGGAAGAGGCGACAGCCATTTCATCCTGGCCAAGATAAACGGCTGGGATCGGTAGAACGGACCGTTCCTTTTCAGAAAAATGGTAAGGAAGTGCTCCTGAAAAAAACACGGCATCACATGGTTTCAATGCTTTGACGATTTCGGCTGCTTCCTGAGGGTATTCATATGGATATGAATCTATAAGAATATCATGGAGCTGGTCAGTGATTGTTTCCATTTTAAGCAGAAAATCCCCGGAGCCGATCACTGCGATTTTTATGACCATAAAAGCCTCCTTATGGAGTATTTTTTTAAATGATTTATTCTATTAACGACTATTTAACGACAACTATATCAGACTTGTAAGATTATTGTAAATGAGGAAAGAGGTCATAAATATGAAAATTACTGCAATTCACTTGTACGCTGTGCAATTACCGCTGGAAGTTCCATTTGTAGTTAGTTACCAATCCTATAAATCTATCCCTTCTATTATTGTGAAAGTAGAAACAGACGAAGGGATTACAGGCTATGGGGAAGGGGTTGCTGATGAACATGTAACGGGAGAGACATGGGAAGGAACCTATCATATTTTAAAAAATAGAATTGCCCCGGCTATGATAGGAAACAATCCGCTTGAGATAGAACGGATTCATGATATCATGGATGGATTGATATATGGTTCTCCAACAGCGAAGGCAGCCATTGATATTGCGTGTTATGATATTTTCGGGAAAAAGATCCAGCAGCCAATTTATCAATTGATAGGCGGCCGGTATCATAAAGAGTTTCCGATTACACATGTGCTGAGCATTGCTGATCCTGAAAAAATGGCCGATGAAGCTGCAGCCATGGCAGAGAAGGGCTACCAATCGTTCAAGATGAAGGTTGGCACCAAGGTTTCTGAGGACATCCAAAGAATTAAGGCAGTCCGGGAGAGGGTAGGAGCAGGGCCTGCAATCCGTGTTGATGTGAATCAGGGCTGGAAAAACAGCGCGGCGGCTCTTACAGCATTAGAACAGCTTCGCGGCAGCCAGATTGACTGGCTGGAGCAGCCGGTCCTTGCGGATGACATCGATGGCATGGCTGAAATAAAATCGAAAACAGTGGTTCCGCTGATGATAGATGAGGGTTTAAAAGGCATGAAGGAGATGAGAGAAATAATCCGGAAACGTGCTGCTGATAAACTTAACATCAAGCTGATGAAATGCGGAGGGATTTATCCGGCGACAAAACTTGCTCATCAGGCCGAAATGGCCGGGTTGGAGTGCCAGATAGGTTCTATGGTAGAATCGTCAATTGCTTCAGCTGCCGGCTTCCATGTTGCTTTTTCTAAAAAAGTGATTACAAGTGTCGAGCTGACGGGACCATTGAAATTTTCAAAAGACGTAGGTGATTTAGCGTATGATGTTCCATACATCAGACTGACTGAAAAACCCGGCCTTGGCATTGAGATTAACGAAAAGGTGTTGAAGGAACTTACTGTATTTCAAAACGTTGTTCAGTAAGTTCAACTCA
>DMSR01000440.1:561-4882 GCA_003457145.1 Bacillus sp. (in: firmicutes) | reverse complement strand
CCATATTAATCCCTCCTTGATCATCTGGCTGTCCTATTATAGGGAATTCCCGGTTTGAACAGGAGATAAACGCTTATTGAAACCTGATAGGTCTTGAGGGTGCTCTGCTATGACTAATAACTAATCACTTATTCGTTAAGTATTGATAAATTAAGTAAGGGCCTTTTTTTAAAGATATTTTTAAAAAGGTTTGAATTAATGGATAATCCTCATTTGGCATCATTTTAATCAACTCACTCCACCATTCTGTCTCGTAGCGGGCAATCATCCCAAGATTATACAAGAGGAGGTAGTGCAGGAGCAGCTCCGGGAATAAAAACAGTTCACCCTTATTTAAAGGGAATGAATAATGCTTTTCCTCAAGGTTGTATTTTAACGGGAGTGGTTCATGAGAATGATCTAATTGAGCTTTAAAGTAAATCCTCTGCTGATCCTCATGATGAAAGGATAGGGGAATGACTGACTTTGATTGGAAATATTCTTTAAAACGATTCTCCGTCATATGAAATTGGTCTAAAATTGATTTTGGCAAGGAAAAGCTTGACTCGTGCTCTTCAACCTCCTTAAAGTTTTGCTTTCCTTTAAGTTCTAAAAAAATACCGGCCAGTTCTGGGATCAATTCGAGGACCTCCCCCATTGTTGCCTTTTCGCCTTCCAGTTGTTTCATGTGGAACATTCTTTCTGCCATAAGTGAAAATAAGCCGTTCTTCTGAAACTTTACCTCATCTTCAATAAAACTGTATTGCTGTTTTTTTCGTTTCCTCGTTGATAACCCATGTGCCAGGACGGAGGTAGTCTCAGGGTAATCAGGTTCCACTGTCAGGATACATGCTTTTATTAAATGGACAAGTCCGTAAAATAACATGATCGGCTGGATGGCCATGGGCGATTTTTCCGCCTGTTCGTAATAGAGCTTTCCGTGTTCCAGGTAATAAATAAAGGGATAACAGTTTTCAAAGCTTTTTAGGTCAGGCTGATCAAGATTAAGTTTTCGATAGCATTTTTTCAAAAAGTCCTGGGAATATTCGGCTGAAAAAAAGAGTGTATAGCTATTCCATTCCTTATATGGCAAAGACACATGCAATACCTCCAAATTATTAGAAAAGTCTAACAAGTTATAACCTTCTTGACAGTATTTTAACCAATTGATAACCTACAAATAATATTTTCTTAAAGGGGGTCATTTTACAATGTGGGAGAGTAAATTTGTAAAAGAAGGATTAACGTTTGATGATGTTCTGTTAGTCCCTGCTAAATCTGAGGTTTTACCGAAAGATGTCAGCCTGAGTGTGAATTTGACGGAAAGCCTTAGATTAAACATTCCAGTTATCAGCGCTGGGATGGATACAGTCACTGAGGCTGAGCTGGCTATTTCCATCGCAAGGCAGGGCGGCCTTGGAATCATTCACAAGAATATGTCCATTGAGCAGCAAGCTGACCAGGTTGATAAGGTAAAACGTTCGGAAAGTGGTGTGATCACCGACCCCTTCTTTTTGACTCCAGAGCACCAGGTATTTGATGCAGAGCATTTAATGTCTAAATACAGAATTTCAGGTGTGCCGGTTGTTAATAATGAGGATGAACAAAAACTGGTTGGAATTATAACGAACAGGGATATGCGTTTTATCCAGGATTATTCGATGAAGATAGAAGAAGTAATGACTAAGACAGATTTAGTGACTGCAGCTGTAGGGACAACCCTGGAAGAGGCAGAAAAAATCCTTCAACGCCATAAAATAGAAAAGCTCCCACTTGTAAATGAAGAAGGCGTATTAAAAGGTCTTATAACTATAAAAGATATCGAAAAAGTAATTGAATTTCCGCACTCATCGAAAGATGCACATGGCCGCTTGCTCTGTGGCGCTGCTGTAGGTGTCACTGCTGATACGATGAAGCGGGTGGAGATGCTGGTTAAATCAAATGTAGATGTCATTGTTGTCGATACTGCTCATGGCCATTCAAGAGGGGTACTTGAAACAGTTAAGCAAATCAGGTCAGGTTATCCGGAATTGAACATCATCGCTGGAAATGTGGCAACTGCTGAAGCTACAAGAGACTTGATAGAAGCTGGGGCAGATATTGTAAAGGTGGGAATTGGTCCTGGGTCGATCTGTACAACCAGGGTTGTTGCCGGTGTAGGCGTACCTCAAATCACGGCAATTTATGACTGTGCCACGGAGGCCAGGAAGCACGGTAAGGCGATCATAGCGGACGGAGGTATCAAATACTCAGGAGATATCGTTAAGGCCCTTGCTTCTGGCGGACATGCTGTCATGTTAGGCAGCCTGCTTGCCGGTGTATCTGAAAGTCCGGGGGAAACCGAGATCTTTCAGGGAAGAAGATTCAAGGTTTACCGGGGAATGGGTTCTGTTGGCGCGATGGAGAAGGGTTCGAAAGACCGTTATTTCCAGGAGGACAATAAGAAGTTCGTACCTGAAGGAATAGAAGGCAGGATACCGTATAAAGGCCCCCTTTCAGATACAATTTATCAGTTAGTCGGAGGGATCCGCTCCGGGATGGGTTACTGCGGTACAGCAAACCTTGAGGAACTGAGAGAAAATGCCCAGTTCGTAAGGATGACAGGCGCTGGACTGAGGGAAAGTCATCCACATGATGTACAAATTACGAAGGAAGCACCGAACTATTCAATGTAATAGGCTTATATTCAATGTGATAGCATTAACATAGAAATGTCCTAAGACTTTTATCCTGAAAAATATAGCTTTTTTCCTGATTTTACAATAGACAGAGTGACTATTCTCTGTCTATTTTTTTCGTTTTTTTTATGTTAAACTAAACGGGTGTGATTTTTTGGGGGTCAATTAATATATAAGTCTAATAGATATTTTCACAATAAAATTTGGAGGTAAAGTCGTCTTGAACCAGAATAGAAAACAGTTCTCAATGTTCTTTGCAACATTCATTTTAACGATCGCAACCGTATTTTCTGGATTTACTATGAAAGCTGAAGCGGCAGAGAGCCAGTTAGGCATCGATGCCGAAGCTGCAATGCTGATTGATGCGAAATCTGGAAGAGTATTATATGAGAAGAACTCTGATGTTGTCCTTGGTGTGGCTTCCATGGCAAAGATGATGACAGAATATATGGTTCTAGAGGCAATTGATAAAGGGAAATTGAAGTGGGACCAAAAGGTGAAGATCAATGAGTATGTCCATAAACTTTCAGCTGCACCCGGCCTTTCAAATGTAGGGCTTACACAAGGAGAAGATTATACAGTAAAAGAATTATATGAAGCGATGGCCATCCATTCAGGTAATGCAGCTACAGTGGCTCTAGCAGAAGTACTTTCCGGAACAGAAAAAAACCATGTGGAAGAGATGAATAAAAAGGCTGCTGAACTTGGTCTGAAGGACTATAAATTCGTAAACTCATCAGGATTGAACAATAGCAGCTTGTTGGGCAATCATCCAGCAGGAAATCCGGATGAAGAGAATGTCATGTCGGCACGTTCTTTGGCTAAGCTTGCTTACCGGCTATTGAATGATTACCCGGAAGTATTGGACACGGCGAGCATGCCACAACTGGATTTCAGAGATGGAAGAAGCTATAAGAATTTTAACTGGATGCTACCAGGACTAATATATCAATATGAGGGCGTAGATGGCTTAAAGACTGGCTCAACTGATTTTGCTGGCTATGGGTTTACAGCGACAGCTATGAGAAATGACCAGAGGTTTATTTCTGTTGTTATGAAGGCAGATTCTAAAGACAGCCGTTTTTCTGAAACTCGAAAGATCCTTGACTATGCTTTCAGCAATTTCACAAGAGAAGAGCTTGTGAAAAAGAATCATCAGGTCAAAGGCAAGAAAACAATTCCTGTAACAAAAGGAAAAGAAGACAAGGTTAAAATCCATTCTAAAGAACCAATCACGATGACGGTGAAGAATGGTGAAAGTGATCAATATGAGCCAGTGCTTGTACTGGATAAAAAGAAGTTGAATAAGGACGGCGAGCTCACTGCACCAATAAAAAAGGGTGAGAAAATCGGCTATATGACAGTTAAATTCAAGAAGGATGAAAATATCAGCTTCCTTTCTGAAGATGGACAAAAGAAAATCCAGGTTCCTGTCGTCGCTGCAGAGAGCGTTGAAAAGTNNAAGGCAAACTGGCTTGTCTTATCGATGCGAAGCATTGGCGGATTCTTTGGAGATCTATTCGGCGGAATTTCATCGACTGTGAAAGGCTGGTTTTAAACAAATTTAATTCTTTATGCATACTTTCGAATGGGCTTGGAAAAAGTATGCAGAGCAATAATTTGGTTTCCTGTATTGACAGGAAACCTTTTTTATTGTTTATTTT
>DMSR01000440.1:0-485 GCA_003457145.1 Bacillus sp. (in: firmicutes) | reverse complement strand
AAGGGCGGCGTCATCATGGACGTAGTCAATGCTGAACAGGCAAAAATCGCGGAAGAAGCTGGTGCTGTTGCAGTTATGGCATTGGAACGTGTGCCTTCAGATATTCGTGCAGCTGGTGGAGTAGCCAGAATGGCGGATCCACGCATCGTTGAAGAGGTTATGGGAGCTGTAACGATTCCAGTTATGGCGAAGGCAAGAATCGGCCACATCGTCGAAGCCCGCGTGCTTGAAGCAATGGGTGTCGACTACATTGATGANNCTTGAATAAAAGCGATTATACCGTTCCGTTTGTTTGCGGATGCCGTGACCTTGGCGAAGCAGCTAGAAGAATCGGTGAAGGTGCTTCCATGCTGCGCACAAAGGGTGAGCCTGGAACTGGCAACATCGTGGAAGCAGTGCGACATATCCGTAAAGTAAACGCACAGGTTCGCAAGGTTGTTGCAATGGACATCGATGAATTAATGACTGAAGCAAAGCTTCTGGGC
>DMSR01000343.1 GCA_003457145.1 Bacillus sp. (in: firmicutes) | reverse complement strand
TCTAACTTCTGGGGTGCACCACAAGCAGCCTGCTTTTTCTTTTTCCTCGTTTAGTTTTACTCACTTTTCTGGCAGGTTATGGTACATACCCCAGTGATTGTTGATTTCCTTTAAATTGCATAACCCATGTTCAAAACTTACATACTAACCTAGAAAAAAGCAGAATGGAGTGGAATCATGGAACATCAATATGAACCCCGTAATTCAACGGAAGCCGCTTTACATGAGTATAAACAAGGACTTGGTATTTTTACGCAAAAAATGCCTGAGATTGCCCAGCACTATAATGCTTTTACAGAAGTTTGTTTTCAGGAAGGAACCCTTTCGCAAAAAGAAAAGCAGCTGATTGCGTTAGGGATATCCTTATATTCCCAGGATGAGTATTGTATTATTTACCATTTGAAAGGCTGTCTTGATCAGGGAGCTACCGAAGAGCAAATTTTAGAGGCAGTCGGCGTAACAGCTGCTTTCGGCGGCGGAGCCGCAATGAGTCAGGCAGTCACTCTTGTGCAGGAAGCAATGGTGGAGCTGAACACTTTGAAGCAATAATTTACGCGTAAGACTCTGTCTTTCAACAGGAAAGGCTCTTATCGGGAGGATTCGGGCAGGATTGTAAGAACGCTCGAGCTCAATTCGCGTGAAGCCTCCTTATTCCATCACATCCAAATATTAACGGTTTTAAACGCTTTGATAGTGGTAAAGGAAAGGTGTTAACATTAACACTAACAAAAAAATCGCTGATCAAAGCGAAAAATTGAAGGGATGATTCACTATTAGTCAGCTTAAACTGAACTACACAAGTGAAATGGAAAAGGCGATGCATGGAGCCCATGGAATTAGTTATGAGGTTTACAGCATGAACCATGAAGCAAGGATGGAAGTTGAGAAAAGGCGCGAAAAAGATTATATCCAAAGCCAACGGATGGTTGCAGACCTGGACCGTAAAGTTCACTCTTAAGAGAATATATATATTATAGAAGAAACATATTCGTGGGCCAGTGTGATCAATACACTGGCTCTTTATTTTATAGGTACCTTCTGGACAAGTATATAAGTACATTTTTTTCTTCATCAAGGAAAAAATAAAATGATGTGCCTAACGCTTAAAATTGCGATAAATTCAAGGTGTATAAAGAATTNNTGTTATAAGATTGTAATGAGAATAAAATGAGAATAGAGCTATAAGCCGTAAAAAGTCGGTTTAAATCTTTTCTATATTGACGGAGGTATAATTATGGCAGGATCTGTATTATCAATTAAGGACCTTCAGGTTGAGATTGAAGGAAAACAAATATTAAAAGGTGTTGATTTGGAAGTAAAGGGTGGGGAAATCCATGCAATCATGGGACCGAACGGAACTGGGAAATCCACTTTATCCTCTTCAATCATGGGTCACCCAAAATATGAAGTAACAAATGGAACAGTNNAAGACGTTCTTGAAATGGCAGTTGATGAAAGAGCACGCGCTGGATTATTCCTTGCCATGCAATATCCAAGTGAAATCAATGGAGTAACAAATGCTGATTTCTTACGTTCCGCGTTAAACAGCCGTCTTGGCGAAGGAAATGAAATTTCTCTGATGAAATTCATCCGAAAGATGGATAAGCAAATGGAATTCCTTGAAATGGATTTAGATATGGCTCAGCGTTATCTTAATGAAGGTTTCTCTGGCGGCGAGAAAAAGCGCAATGAAATCCTCCAGCTTATGATGCTTGAACCAAAAATCGCCATCCTTGATGAAATTGACTCAGGACTGGATATCGACGCATTGAAGGTTGTTTCAAAAGGCATTAACCAGATGCGCAATGAAGATTTTGGCTGCTTGATCATCACTCACTATCAGCGCCTACTTGATTATATCACTCCTGATTTTGTACACGTAATGATGCAGGGACGCATTGTGAAATCCGGCGGTCCGGAATTAGCACAACGCTTAGAGGCAGAAGGATACGACTGGATTAAACAGGAACTTGGCATCGAAGACGAAACAGTTGGGCAAGAAGCTTAAGCGTTGGGGGGATTAATATGACTACGGAAACGAAATGGCCTTTTGACCAGGAATATATCACTTCCTTTTCAAAAGAAATGAGCGAACCGGAATGGCTGACAGAACTTCGTGTTCAGTCACTGGCAAAAGCTGAAGAGCTTCCAATGCCTAGGCCGGATAAAACGAAGATCGATAAGTGGAATTTCAGCCAGTTTGAAAAACTTCTTGTCAAAAGTGATGTTTTTTCATCCATTAAAGAACTGCCTGAAGAGGTAAAAGCACTGATTGACCAGGAAGCACAAGACAGCAGCCTGTATGTTCAGCGAAATAACAAGCCTGCATATCTTCATTTATCAAAAGAAATGCAGGAGCAGGGTGTTATATTCACAGACATATTTACTGCTGCGCGCGAGTATAGCGATTTGTTAAAAAAATATTTCATGACTGCTGTTAAATCAGATGAGCATCGTTTGACAGCTCTTCATACAGCATTTGTAAACGGCGGAGCATTCCTATATGTTCCTAAAAACGTTCAAATCAAGAATCCGGTCCAGGCGATCTTCCTTCATGATGATGCTGAAGCGAACCTTTTCAACCACGTAATTGTTGTTGCTGAAGACAATAGCTCTGTAACATATGTTGAGAATTACATCTCAACTGTGGAGACAGCTAATAGCTTAGTCAACATCGTGACTGAGGCAGTTGCCGGTGCAAATGCAAAAGTCCAGTACGGTGCAGTTGATACTTTGGCTGCT
>DMSR01000451.1:563-3544 GCA_003457145.1 Bacillus sp. (in: firmicutes) | reverse complement strand
TACTGCAACCTCCACAGAGGCATCTGCTGAAGGTACCGCAGAAACGTCTTTGGATTCATTTTGAAGATCTTCTCCAAGCTTTCCCCCTGCCTTATCTTCCATAAACGGGAGGACAAGGATCGATGGTATGATGAGGGTGACAGCGAATAGGATTGCAGCTAGTACGATGAAAGGTTTGAATTTTAACATAGAAAAAAGCCTCCATTATGAAATTAATCCGGCGGAAAACCGTCTCAATTCAATCTTATGGAGGTGGACAAGCATTTATGACATCATTTTTGAAAAGGCTAGTCAGGTAAAATATTCCTTTATATATGTTTAAAAACGCGCGTAAACCATTGAAATTGGACCAAATTTTAAAAAAGGCTGTCTTCGTATTGTTGCTATACTCCATATTAGAGTTGGAATCGGGCTCTTTTCTAGATGTTCCTGTACCAAAAATGTCTAAAAACGTGTAACAACAAAATTTTACGAAAAGAGCCTTTAAAAAATGAAAAAACCGCAGAACTATACTGTGAGCACAATTCTCCGGTTTGTTGGGTATATTAGTTTATGCGTTCATATCTGAGACGAATTTATTGACTGTTGGTTGTTCTTCTACTTCGCTGACGCGTTCGATGTCAGCGCCCAGTCCTGCGAGTTTGTGATGGAAATCAACGTATCCACGGTCAAGGTGATACAGTTCTGTTACGCGAGTCATTCCATCAGCTACAAGTCCAGTCAGGATCAGTGATGCTGCAGCACGAAGATCTGTTGCTGCCACTTCTGCTCCCTGAAGATCGGATGGTCCGTTCATGATGACAGATCGTCCATCGATTTTGATGTTTGCGTTCATGCGGCGGAATTCCTCCACGTGCATGAAACGGTTTTCGAATACAGTTTCAGTAATCATGCTTGTTCCCTGAGCGCGGAGCAGCAGTGCCATCATCTGGGATTGCATATCCGTAGGGAATCCAGGGTGAGGCATTGTCTTGATATCAACTGCTTTCAGCTTTTCAGGTCCAATGACACGAAGCCCGTCTTGTTCTTCAATAATTGTAACGCCCATTTCTTCCATCTTGGCGATTAATGAAGATAAATGTTCCGGTACAGCGCCTTTTACAAGTACGTCTCCTCCCGTGAGTGCAGACGCAACCATGAAAGTACCTGCTTCGATGCGGTCTGGGATGATGTTATGATCAGCACCAAACAACACTTCAACGCCTTCGATACGAATCGTGCCTGTTCCAGCTCCTACTACCTTTGCTCCCATTTTGTTCAGGAAGTTCGCAAGGTCGACAATCTCTGGTTCTTTTGCGACGTTCTCCATCACGGTTGTGCCCTTGGCAAGAACTGCTGCCATCATAATATTTTCCGTAGCGCCGACGCTAGGGAAATCAAGGTATATTTTAGCTCCGTGCAAACCGTTAACAGCTTCAGCTTCGATAAAACCGTTGCCTACCTTTACTGTTGCACCCATTGCTTCAAAGCCTTTAAGGTGCTGGTCGATCGGACGGGAACCGATTGCACAGCCCCCTGGCAATGCGACGCGCGCACGGCCATTCCTGGCTAGCAGGGATCCCATTACTAATACAGAAGCACGCATTTTACGAACATATTCAAATGGCGCTTCAATTTTTAACTCTCTGGATGCATCTACTGTTATTGTGTTATTTTTAAACTCCACTACGGCGTTTAAAGAACGTAATACTTCGTTGATGGTATATACATCGGAGAGAGTTGGCACATCACGAATTACGCTTTTTCCGTCACTTGCTAATAATGATGCAGCGATAACAGGCAAGACCGCATTCTTTGCTCCTTCAACCTTTACAGAACCGCTTAGCCTTTGTCCGCCGCGGACGATGATTTTTTCCAAGTGTATTCCCCTCCGCGTCCAATTTCTCTATATTAATATTCAATCGTTATGATAGGTGTGCCAACTACAATGGTAGTCTTAGCGCCCAATCGGTCAGTTTTCCGTAATCCAAGCTGCATATTCATGTCATGTTCACTGCTTAAGGATTTGTCGAATAAAGGCGAAACAGCGGATACGGAGATGAATGATTCTTCTTCCAATCCTTCAATTTCCTTCGCGTTAAAAGCCTTTAACAAGTCACTTTTATAAGCAGATAAAGTCGATTTTATCTTATCATTGATTTCGCCTTGGATACAAGAGAAAGTTCTGGTATTTCCTCGGAAAATGTCAAATATTCTGCTTGGTAAATTTTTGTTCAAAAAGGCTTCTGTATCATTATTCCATGACTGACCTCTGACTTCATACATGATATACGTATGTATTCGGCCTTTTGTGTCGGTTGAAACAATTTTAATTTTTTCCTGAAGCCCTGATGACTTTAATGTGGCAATGATTTCTCCATGGTTAGATCCATTGCCTCCACTCCATGTCCAATTTGGAAACTTAGCTTTCAAATCTTCAATTAGACCTTGCGCATCTTCCTGACCAGCAATATTTTCCAGTGATTCCCTTGCATATAAAGACCACCCAGTGATCAAAATATCTTCGTCCTTCAAAACTGAAGCCAGGGTCAGGATCTCTTGATCTCCATCAGCTACAGTCGTTATATTCCCAGCTTGAAGCACAATAAAACCAATAATGCCAAAAATTGATAAAATCAACGAAATTTTCTTCATATCTAGTTCACTCTCCCCTTATTACCATTGTTACCAGGAGAGCATTTCGCATACTTGGGAATTCTCGTCACTTTTTGACATTTTATTTCAGGCCAACTTTGCCGGGTGTTGCTGTTAATAGCCACACTTGTACATACAGATTAAAAACACCAACAAAATGAATTGTACTTAATATTAATGGGTTTGAACACATGTATGAAGACCTAATTTTTTACCAAATCCCTTTTTCTTTACGAACAAGCTATATAAAATGTCATGAAAACGGGCTTTTTCTCATACCTGAGCCTGTTTCTATCATTAACTCATACAGCTTTAGGAATCTACTGGAAAATCATCGGCAGCTGCTG
>DMSR01000451.1:0-555 GCA_003457145.1 Bacillus sp. (in: firmicutes) | reverse complement strand
TTGGAGGTAATCTAGGAAGAAATTGCTTACCGTGGATCCTAGTGCAATAGAAGCTAATATATAGAGAACCCGGGCCTGTAATACACGATTAGTCCTGAGCATTTTATCAAATTGGAGAGCTTGCAGCGCCCACCAGGCTACNNAATGAAAGTTAAATGGGAAATAATGCTTGTCAATGCAAATGGTCCAATACCTGAAATCATTTTTAGGTTCCTCCTTTTACCTCTCCATTTTACCATACATCTGTTAATTACCTTTTATTTAGACGAATTCCCCGGCCAAAAGTTACATCCTATTAAAGGATTATCTGGTTACACAATTCCTACACCAATATTTTCCCGCAAAAAAGCTGGCCCGCTAAGCAGGCCAGCTCTTCATATTTACCCCTTTGGTGTTAAGACCGTCTTTTAATAAGGCTGTTTTCGCATGGATCGGTGCTTTTCGGATGAACAATTTCCACCCGTCCTTCTTATTGGCTTCGGGACTCTTTTCGAGAAGTACCTGAACCAATAATTCATAAGTAATCTTAAAAATTTAAAAGCCGATTGTTATTTT
>DMSR01000133.1:3954-12275 GCA_003457145.1 Bacillus sp. (in: firmicutes) | reverse complement strand
AACCTCACCCTGAACCTTCTCAGCTGTCAGCTGCAAATAGGGACGCAGCACTGTTTCGGCAAGGAATTGCGGAAGCCACCCATCGATTCCGTGCTCTTCTGCAAAACCAGCAAAATAAATATAATTCAAGGCAAATGATTCATCAATCCATCGTCTTGCTGTTTCCTCATCCAATAAACCTATTAAAGTCTCCATAGACTTTTCAAGCTCTGGTTGATATTTCGATAACAGCTCTCCAATTTCCTCTATCCACTGTAAAAATAGTGAAATATCAAAGTCAATAGCCGCTAAAGCGGTAACTGGCACCCCTGCTTCCATAGCCGCTTTATCCAGTTTTGGCTGAACGCTTTCTGGGTTAAGTCCTTGCTTCCACTGCTCCTGCAATTTTATGATATCCTTCTGCAAACTTTGGTACTCTTTTGAGACAACTGACTTTTTCATTGCTGCAGCACCTCTTCCTTTTTTATGGCTCTTTTCGCAAACCTTTTTGCTGTCACTTCCAAAGTAAAAACCGGCATGTGAGTTTTTACTGGCTTGTTTGCTTTCCCAGTTCAAGAGTCCCCTCGAAAAAATCCCCGAAGCCTATAATAATGCGGGGTCAAGAACTTGCTCGAAAAGCAACAATCTATGCGAAACAGCCTCTTTTTGTACAAATCCTGCTCTTAAATTTTGAAGGGAATGGCTGCCCTGTTACAGACAGCCATTCCCCAGGCTCATTTAATAGACTTTATGACTTTGCATGGCGATATGTTACTACTTAAGCGCCTTTTTTCTTCTTCTTTTTATCCAGGTCAGGGAAGTTGCCTTTTTTAACTTCTTCTTCATACCATTCTTCATAGTGTTCTTTAGCCCACCATGCTGGAACCTTGCCTGTAATAACGCCCGTATATCCCGGTCTTGAATTCTTGTGGATGACACTAAGGTAAATATGGCCGATAACTACAGCGATGGCTAAGCCGAAGCCTACATTGTGCATAACATAAGACCATTGCACAACAGCTGACGGGAACAGGTCAGGGAACCACATTGGGAAACCGGAACCGAGTATTAGAATGGCAGTGAAGATTTGGATCAGTGAATTGATCTTTTCTCCGGCATTAAAGTATGACTGTTTAATATGCTTGAATTTGAATCCGAAAAGTTCCTTTACAAATTCCGTAAAGAACTGAATATCTCTCTTTTTCCAGGTAACAAGCTCTTTCCCCCAACGCATGAATCCTTTAGGGTCCATGATCAGCCAGATAAAGGTTGGCGTGATGAACACTACGGCAAATATTCTGTGGAGCTGCCGTGCCCCCTCTGGTCCGCCAAGGATAGGATACAGCCAGTCAAACCATTCCGTATACATTGGAAGTGCTGTGATATACAGGACAAAGAATGAAATGGCGTTAACAGCATGTGCCAAGATAAACCCTTTTGAGAAACGCTTTACCTGTACATCAGAATTTTTCTGTTTACTCATTGCTGCCACCTCCATCCTCATCGTGTCCTTTTCCTTCCTTGTTGAATAGTTTACTAGAAACAAAGGCTCCAACAAGGGCCATGCTTGTTGCACCAAGCATCATCTTGCCGATTGGCTGTGCATAATCCTTCCAGACAACAGCAGATGTAGGTACCTTTGGCTTTTCAGGCAAGCCGTAGACAGATGGCTTTTCAGCAAGCACGTAGATTGTGTGCGTGCCGCCGACTCCTTCAGGATTGTAAATCATGGCGTTTGGATAACGGTCCTTGATTTCGCTCAGGCGAGTTTCAGCCTTCTTAAGCATTTCTTCTTTTGTTCCAAATTCCATTGCATCTGTATGGCAAGTTGTAACACATGCAGGCTGCAGGCCTTCCTCAAGACGGTCAACACACATTGTGCATTTCTGTGCCTTTTTATATTCCTTTCCATCCTTGTCTTTATAAGTTGCCAATTGGACAACATCGAATGGACAGTTCTGGACGCAATATCCGCAGCCTACACACTTATCGGTATCAACATTGACAGTGCCAAAATCTGTATAATGCATGGCATCTTCTGGACATACCTTGACACAAGCTGCATCAGTACAATGGAAACAAGATGAATGGCGGAAAAGGTAATCAAGATTGCCTTTTCCGTTCTCGTGTTCAATGAATGATAGTACATTCCATGTGTTCGCAGTTACATTTGCATGCGACTGGACGCTTCCCTGGAAAGGTTCCGGTTCGGCAGGAAGGTCGTTCCAGTTTTTACAGGCAACCATACATGCACGGCATCCGTCACATTTGGTTACATCGACGTATTTAATATAATCCGCCATTAGTCAGCCCTCCTTATATCACAGAGGAATGCCTTATATTCAGGAATTGTTGTGTTTGCATCCCCGATATGAGGTGTTAAGCGGTTTGCTGTATCCCCTGTTGCGTACCCTTTATAGCCAAAGTGCCAAGGCATGCCGACCTGATGGACCTTCTTGCCGTTCATCATATGAGGCTTGAAGCGTTTCGTAACCATTGCATATGCCTTGATTTCACCACGGGCCGAACTAACAATGATTTTATCTTTGTTCTTGATGCCTTTTTCCTTCGCGAGTTCTTCACTCATTTCTATATACATGTGTCCTGCCAATTCAGAAAGCCATTCCTGGTTACGAGTCATCGACCCGGACTGCCAGTGCTCGGATACCCTGTAAGTAGTACCTACGATTGGGTATTTCGAACTGTCACCCTTAAGGTTGAATTCACCTTCGATAATCACCGCAGCAGGATTGATTTCCACACTCGAGAATACATTTTTCACAGGACTTTCAAATGGCTCATAATGTTCAGGGAAAGGACCGTCATTCAATGTAGGAGCGTAAAGTCCTGCAAGTCCCCCATTGATCATAATGAATGGATTAGTTCCTCCTGGTTCAGAAGGTGCTACCACCGGCTTGAAATCCGGAACATCATTTCCAATCCATTTCTTCTGGCTTTCATCCCACCAGATCACTGCTTTATCCTTGCTCCAAGGCTTTCCACTTGGATCGGCAGAAGCACGATTGTAGAGTATCCGGCGATTTGCTGGCCAAGCAAATGCCCAGTTTAGGTAGTTTCCGCCGCCAGTATCCTTGTTGTCACGGTTCTTCGCACGGTTCTTTCCTTCTTCTGGATAGAAGCCGGAATAAATCCAGTTACCAGAGCTTGTTGTGCCATCATCCTTAAGGTCGCCAAAGGTTTTTAAAAGCTGTCCTGTAGTATGGTCATATCCGTTGATTTCCTTACATACAAGGTCGATATCTGGATGGTTGCCTTCACCAAAGTTCCAATACAGGGCATTGATCTGTTTAGCTGCAGGAGTACTTTCATTTTTATAAAGAGCTTTAAGATTCTTGACCATCATATGGATGATTTCTAAATCCGCAAGGGATTCTCCTTTTGGATCAATAGCCTTCCAGCGATATTGCATCCAGCGAGATGAGTTAGAAACACTGCCCTCTTTCTCATAAGAACTTGCTGCCGGCAGAAGGAACACTTCTGTATCGATCTTGGATGGATCACTGCCTGCTTCTTTTTGCCAGAATGCTGACGTTTCCGTTTCCCATAAGTCAACTGCTACAAGCCATTTAAGGTTTCCAAGCGCCTCTTTTTCCTTGCCGGCATTCGGTCCGCCGACTACTGGGTTGGTCCCGAATAAGAAAGCCCCCTCCAGTTCGCCTTTATACATCGCATTGAACAAATTGATATGAGAGTAGTTCTTATTTCCTTTTGGAAGATACTGATAGCCAAATTCATTGTCCTTCGTGGCATTCGGGCCGTACCAGGCCTTTAGCATACTGACAAGGAATTTTGGTTTGTTGCTCCAATAGCCGCCAGCAGGTGTTTCTTTTTTGTTGTATCCTTCAAGTGTTGCATGTTCAGGAATAGCAGTTGGTGTACCAACATAACCAGGAAGAAGATGATATAAAAGCGCAAAGTCAGTTGATCCCTGTACATTGGATTCACCGCGCATTGCGTTTATTCCGCCTCCAGGCAGACCCATATTTCCAAGCAGAAGCTGGATAATACCAAAGGCACGTACGTTTTGTGTACCAACAGTATGCTGGGTTGTACCCATTGCATACATGATGGTTCCTGATTTTCCTACTTGGCTTGTTGAACAGAATTCTTCACAAACCTTCAGATAATCTTCTTTTGGAGTTCCAGTAACTGAAATTACTGTATCGACATCGTAGCGAGAATAGTGCTTTTTCATTAATTGGAAGACTGACCGTGGGTGCTTAAGGGTTTTATCCTTTACAGGCTTTCCTTCTTCATCCGTCTCAAAAGCCCATTTCGTCTTATCATATTTACGGTTGGCTTCATCATAACCGCTGAATAAGCCGTCATTGAACTTAAAGTCTTCCTTAACAACGTACGATGCGTTTGTATATTCAACCACATATTCCTTGTGGATTATGTCATTTTCAAGCGCATAGTTAATCATACCGCCCATGAACGCTATATCTGTTCCGGAGCGTAGTGAAGCATAGACATCAGCCTTGGAGGAAGTCCTCGTAAAACGAGGGTCGACTGAAAGGATTTTACCGCCCTTTTCTTTTGCTTTTGTAAGCCATCTGAACGAAATCGGATGGTTCTCGGCAGGGTTTCCTCCCATGATCAGAGCACAATCAGTGTTCTGCAAGTCGCTCCAGTGGTTTGTCATTGCTCCGCGTCCTACTGTAGGTGCCAGACCGGCAACCGTAGAACTGTGTCATATTCGTGCCTGGTGTTCGAGATATACGACGCCAAGCCCTCTCATCATTTTTGCAAGCAGATATGTTTCTTCATTATCAAGAGCTGCCCCACCTAAGCTCGCGATGGCTTCGGTTTTATTGACAAACATGCCGTTTTCTTTTTCCACGAATGTTCTGTCGCGTGTTTCCTTTGTGCGTTTTGCAATTGTTTCATACATCCAGTCCCAGCTTTTCTCTTCCCACTTTTTGCTGCCCGGAGCACGATATAACGGCTTCGTTAAGCGCTTTTCGGAAGTATAGACTTGACGGATTGTTGTTCCTTTACTGCAAAGTGTACCTTCGTTGACTGGGCTATCCGGATCCCCTTCCGTATAAACCACAGTGTTGTCCTTGGTGTGCACCAAGATGCCGCATCCTACTCCGCAAAATGCGCAAATGGTTGGTGTTACAGTAGCTTTGGCAATCTTGAATTCTTTTGTGCTTGCGTGAACTTCTTTTTCATTGAAGCCCAGCTCGACAACCGCCAGGGTTGCCGCAGTAGCACCTGACAGCTTCAAGAACTGCCGGCGATTCAGGTTGATTTCAACCATTTCTATCTCTCCTTCCCAATAGTTGCTAGAACATCCCTAATCCCAATAGTTTTTCATTAATTCAATACTTGCTGGGCTTCCCCCCTTTCAAGTAATTCCTCCGCAGCAGCCGGCGGGTTCAAATCGTCATTGATTCTGCCAGCCGATGTATAGACAGTTGCCATCTTCCCCCGTAAGTAGCCTACGACCTCGATATTCAGAAATCTGGCCAATTGCACAGCCTGCTTTGTCGCCGCTGTACGGGATCCAATGATAGCAAAACCAAATTTCGCTGCTTTTGAGAGCATTTCATATGAAACCCTGCCAGTAGTCAAAAGGACCAGCCGTTCGGGTTGCAAGCGCTTTCTAATTGCATGACCAATGATCTTATCCACTGCATTGTGCCTGCCTATATCTTCTCGGACCTCTATGCTGCCATCCTCAAGTACGATACAGGCTCCATGCATTCCTCCTGTTTCAAGGTACAGGGGAGAATTTTGCGCGAACTCGCTCCTTTTCTTTAACAGATAGGTCATCGAGTACATTTCATCGGATTGCACTTTGTTGAATTTCTTTACATCCGTCATCGAAAAGAAAGTAACCCCCCGGCCGCAGCCAGCAGTATAATGCTTCTTTTTCGAAAACATCTGTTCAGGATCAAAAGAATTGCACAAGGATACTTCAAGTGTACCTGTCTTTTCGATAAACTCTACGCTTACCACATCTTCTGCTTTATCGATTAATCCTTCTGAATAAAGGTAGCCATAAGCCCAATCTTCCAGGTCCTGGTTTGTCAGCTGAAACACGGCAATTTCATATCCATTTAACTTAAGGTTAATTGGATATTCGTCAGGACAGCCTTTCCGGATCATTTTCTTCACCCCTTATTTTGTAACTCTTCCTTCGGGATACGGTGCAACAATTCACTTCATATATCCATCTTAATAACTACGAACTTCAAAGACTGTTAATATTCTCACACTTGAATATTTTTTTGATTACTATATTAAAAAAACATTCCACTATGCATAAAGGGAAAATACCTTTATACCTATAACTTACTGGAATAAGGCTGGTTATAGCCGCTTAAATTGTTACAAAAATATAGATGAATTATGTCCATTTCTTTAACAATATTTAATTTTCAATAATTTTTTGTTCTTTCAAAACACAACTTGTATGCTAGGACCAATTTCACATACCTCATCCTAAACGAATTCACTTTTTCTAACAGTAACTTTCATCACGGCAAAGCACTAATGCCACAAAATCGTAACAAGTTAATTTATTCCAATATAAAATTCGACTTGAAACCTTAGCGAAAAATTGTCACAATCCAAATCTTTGTCTAAATTTAGGGTATTGGTATAATCAAAAGCAAAGAAAGTACAAAGTATCTGACCAATCTAACGCATTCAACCATTGGGGGCCTGTCCCCTATCACTGCATTGCGCTGATTGGGCACTGCTTCGTAATTTGAATGGAGGTTTTTATATTGACTATGAAAAAGGTTTTGACGATTGCGGGTTCGGATACGAGCGGCGGTGCTGGCATCCAGGCGGACCTGAAGACATTCCAGGAACTCGGGGTATATGGCATGACGGCTCTGACAACCGTTGTTACGATGAACCCACGGGGCTGGCATCATGAAGTCTTTCCCCAGCCAGTAGAGTTGGTTGAAAAGCAGCTGGAAACGATCCTTTCGATTGGAATTGATGCAATGAAGACGGGAATGCTTGGCTCGGTGGAAATTATCGAGCTTGCAGCACGTAAAATCGATGAGCACAGCCTTGATAAAGTGGTCATCGATCCTGTAATGGTATGTAAGGGAGAAGATGAGGTGCTTCAGCCGGAAAACACTGAAGCATTAAGGGAATTGCTTGTACCACGGGCAACAGTAGTTACCCCGAACCTATTTGAAGCATGGCAGCTAGCAAAGACAGGCCCAATCCGTACAGTTAATGACATGAAGGAGGCAGCGGTCAAGATCAATGACCTCGGCGCTAAATATGTCATGATCAAAGGCGGCAGCAAATTGAACCATGAGAAGGCAGTCGACCTTCTTTATGATGGAAAAGAATTCACCCTTTTTGAAACTGAAAAAGTGGAGACAACCTTTACCCATGGGGCAGGCTGCACGTTCGCGTCTGCCATCACTGCACAGCTGGCAAAGGGGAAGTCAGTGAATGAAGCCGTGGATATCGCAAAGGACTTCATTACAGAAGCCATCCGCCATGGGTTCAGGCTGAATGAGTATGTCGGGCCAACAATGCATGGCGCGTACCGTACATTCGGTGCCGGCCGCACGGCTGAATAAGAAAGATACTAAAAAGGATGGCGCCCGCCATCCTTTTAAGCTTTACCGCCGATATGAAGTACTTTATTGGCCATATAACTATGGAAGAACCATTCGCCACCTGCTAGTAAAAATGCCGCGAAAAGCGCCCCAGCCAGCAGATTTTCCGTCTGGTCAAACAGCATTAAACCCATTCCCCATATAACAAGGAATGAAAGGATAAAGTCTGATACGGTCGCAATCATATTGCTTGTTTTCGGTAAAAGGAACAAGTCACCAGCAAGATAGCCTGCAGCACCCAGTACCAGGGTGGTGATTAGCAGATCTCCTATACCTGCACTGAAACCAAAGCCTAAGATCAGAAAAAGAACAGCGAATGTCATGATGCTTTTTACCAGCAATGCTTTAACGTGTTCCATCGTCTCCCTCCAGTTCTTTTCTATTCTTATTATCATCCATTTCCCTTATTAAACACATTCTGTAAACATGCCTCCTTTTTATAGTTAGCAATAATTTAGTTTTTCAAGCGTACATTTCGCAATCAGCAACATTATTTAGTAAGATAAAAATATCTTTTTAATCATGGCGGTTTTCGCATGGAATTGCTTTTCGTACGTTCTTTTCAGCCTTATTCTTAATTGGTGGCGGTCGAGGCACCTTCCTGTCCGAAGTCGCCTCGGGTTCGGACTACTTTTTGGGGTTTTACCTGAAACCTGTCCGAAGTCGCCTTGGGTTCGGACAGCTTTTTGGGGTTTCACCTGAAACCTGTCCGAAGTCGCC
>DMSR01000133.1:0-3886 GCA_003457145.1 Bacillus sp. (in: firmicutes) | reverse complement strand
CGCCTTGGGTTCGGACAGCTTTTTCGAGTTTCACCTGAAACCTGTCCGAAGTCGCCTTGGGTTCGGACTACTGAACTGAGAATGTAACATATCCCGCAAATACCCAGAAGCCAATTTTTACTTTTGGTTGAAAAAGCAGCAAAGTTTACGAAGAAAAGCATTCATAATAGAAGAATGTAGGCTTGGCTAATATAAATATGAGTATGATTTGGGAAGGAGGGCTTATTGATGGATCCGGTTATTGTCAAAGATGTCCAGGAAGCCCTGGACCGCTTAAAAGATAAAGAAGTCTATATTCATCTAGAAACAACGAACGGGGCATATGCATCCCACCATAATGAATCGTTCTTTTCTTCCGGCGCATATATTCGCAATGCGAAGGTTACATACGAACGGGCGAAGATCACTGGTGAAGGACCTTATCGGACAGGATTGAAAATCCCATTTGGATGGGTCTATGCTGAAGGAATCACTCATTTTGAAATAGATGATAAAGGAAGGCTGCTGCTGGCAGGGCATGATTTTAGCGGAAAGCTTGCTGTTGCTTTGCAGATAAGCGAAACACCTTTCGAATAATGGAACGGCCATTGAATGAACAGGCTGGATGAAAGGAGAGATTTTTACCATGGAAAAAGAAAGACATGTACTTGTCGTGTTTCCCCATCCCGATGATGAAGCATTTGGTGTTTCAGGTACGATTGCCTCCCATGTGAACATGGATACACCTGTCACTTACGCCTGTTTGACGCTCGGGCAGATGGGGCGTAATATGGGAAACCCGCCGTTTGCAAATAGAGAAACACTGCCTCTGATACGAGAACAGGAATTGAAGGAAGCTGCAAGGGTTCTCGGCATTTCCGATTTGCGGATGCTTGGATTCCGTGATAAAACGATTGAATTTGAGGATGAGGATAAGCTGACAAACCTGATATCCTCCCTGATTACTGAATTGAATCCATCACTGGTCATATCCTTCTATCCAGGGTATTCTGTGCACCCTGACCATGAAGCAACCGGGGCGGCTGTTGTCCGCGCAGTGGAAAAAATGCCGCAGGCAGACAGGCCCAAACTGCAGCTAGTGGCATTTTCAAAAAATTGTGTTGAGGAATTGGGTCAGCCGGATATTATCAATAATATCAGCGCCCTGTCTGACGTTAAGCTTGAAGCAATCAAAGCACACCGTTCACAGACAGAGCTGATGTTAGAAGGACTGGCCGATAAGCTGAAGGAAAATGACCAACAGACAATTCTATGGCTCAATAATGAACGTTTCTGGACCTATAAATTTTCGTGATTCGACTCTTGATTTATCTTACCATTTCAACCCACCTTTTTTTGGTGGGTTTTTTTATTGCCCTCGTTGCAAAGGACATTGCCGATACACAGGCAATTCAGGATCAACCGGTTTTCTGAATCTATTTTAGCGGCGTGTAATCTAATTTGTTTTTTGCAAGACATCTTTAGATTTCGGAAGGGCCTTTCCTCATGAAAATGGATCCCCTGCCAAGGGATCCATTTTCAATCGTGTTTCTGGACAAATTTCGAGCAAAATTTGCACCAATCAGTAATGATGATATTTTTTCCGCGAATATCGATTACTCCATCTTTCTTCAGCTTGGAAAAAACGCGGCTGACACTTTCCCTTGTCGACCCAATCAGTGAGGCAAACTCCTGAATGGTAATTGGCAATTCTATATGCATCTTATTGCATTTATTGGCTCCAAATTTTTTTGCAAGCCTTTCTAATGTCTTTACTGTCTTTGTATATACATCAAGCAAGGCAACGTCCCGCAAAAGTGAACTCATCTCATGGAGCTGGCTGCTCATATATTCGATGATCTGGACAGCCATCTCAGGCGATTTTTCAAGCTCTGCTTCCAAGTCCTCTGATTTCAAAAAGTAGATTTCCCCATCCTGAAGCATTCGTCCAGTTGCAGGGTAGTTGCTGGAGGATTTATTGAATAAACAAGCTTCAGCAAAAACACCGCCGCTTTTCTTGATACAGATTGTCATCTCATTTCCTTGTTCATCCTGTTTACTTAACTTCACAATTCCGGAAAGAACGAAAAATACACCTCTTGCTTCTTCAAACTCTGATATGATCTGTTCTCCCTTTTTGAAGGATTTCCTGATAACCCGTTTATCTATCGTCCTCACAGCTTCAATGGGCAAATCCTTTAAAATTTCGATTTTCCCTAGGAATTTTAACGTATTACTATCCTGGTGAGCTTCATTGGTCATTTCACTAACCATCCCTTCACCTCCTGACTTAATTTTACCTTATCTGAAAGCGTAAACAATCGAGTTCATTTTTTAGACACAGGCTGTTCATAGACCTTTCACAAATGTGTAATCCAGGTGTGAACCTCATCACACTTTTATTACCTTAGAACGCGTTACGATGATAGTGAAATTAAATAAAGGGGGTAATGAAGTGATGCAAAAAACCTTGATAAGTTTTGTCATCAGCGCGCTCATCGGCCTTGGGCTAGGTTATATAGCTTTTGATGTCGTTGGCGGCAGCAAAGATGTACCCGCCGAGGTGGCTCAGAAGGGGACAGATCAGTCACAGAGCGAAAGCAAGAACGAAGATAACGAAAAAGAGCCTGCTGAAACCGTGTCTGCCGACAGCAATATTTTAAGTTCAAAAGGATGCCTTGGTTGCCACTCCGTATCAGCTTTGAACCTGGAGGGCGGTGCAACAGGCCCTGATTTATCCAACGCTTTTGAAAATGTAGAGGGCAAGCATGGGAAGCCAATTGACCAATTTTTGAAAGAACCTACTTCGGCTGTAATGTCCGGTGTGATTGGTGGAAGTCCCCTATCAGAAGAAGAGATTTCTGAAGTAGTGAAAGTATTGCAGGAAGCTTCACAAAAATAACTTTAAACAAGGTGGTGCAAGGTAAATGAAAAAGTGGATCCCCATTGTCTCGGGACTAGCAACCGGGCTCTTGGCAGCAACTGTATTCTTTGCTGATTTTTCACCTGGTAACCGAAATGAGGCTGCAGCAGACAGCAGCAAAAATAAGACAAATGCTGAAAAGGTTTATGTACCATTCGGTGAGAAAGATGAATATTACTTATTCGCTTCAGGAGGCCATTCTGGACAGATGTTCATATATGGAGTACCTTCCATGCGGCATATCAGGACGGTGCCTGTATTCAGCCAGGATTCGGCAACTGGGTACGGTTTTGATACTCACTCGAAGGAAATGATGGGCGGCTATACATGGGGTGACCTCCATCACCCGGCATTTTCCGAGACGAATGGTGATTATGACGGTAAGTATATGTTTGCAACTGATGTTGGAAACAGCCGCGCTGCAGTCATGAACCTCGAAACGTTCACTGTTCGAGACATCATTGATGTGCCAAACACAAGTGGGCCACACTGCGCAGCATTCGTAACCGAAAATACTGAATATATGTTCCTTCCAACCCGATTCGCTGTACCAATCGGAAGAGAATACGCTCCACTTGATGAATACAGTGACAAGTACCGTGGTGTCATGTCCGCTGTCACATTCGATGAGAAAAATGAAAAGTTGAACATTGCCTACCAGGTTGCTCTTCCGCCATGGTCCTATGACCTTTCGGATGCCGGTAAAAAGGGGTCCGCCGACTGGGCAGTCATGACTACCTATAATACGGAGGAAGCAACGACGAACCTTGAAATAAACGCTTCACAGGCAGACCGCGACTTTATCGTCCTCTTCAATTGGAAAGAGCTCGAACAAATGGTCAAGGATGGACAGTATGATGAAGTCACTGGCCAGAAGATGATTTTCCCTGAGAAGCATAAAGGCGGCATGTACTTGGTTCCTGTAGCCAAATCGCCTCATGGTGTTGATGTAACACCAGATGGCAAGCACTTTATTGCCTCTGG
>DMSR01000160.1 GCA_003457145.1 Bacillus sp. (in: firmicutes) | reverse complement strand
TTTTTTCGAACAGATCAATGCTCTACAAGAGCAATGATTACATGAAGTATAAAAATAGTTCTGCCTTCAAGGGGGCAAGGCTTGACAGTACCCAAAAAAACACAGCGCCAAAAGGAAGTTCTGGATTCGGAAGTGGTTCCAGAAGCACAACAGGCGGTTAAAAAAGGAGAGTTAACACAATGAATCTTTATTTGAATTTTGCTGCCTATTTAGGTTTGGGGCTGCTGCTATTAACTGCTGGAGTTGGTTTATTTGTCCTGGCAACACCGAAAATCAAGGAGTTTGGCTTGATCGCTGAAAGAAATGTGACGGCGGCTCTTTCACTCGGAGGGAAGATGCTTGGCTTAGCCATTGTTCTTGGAGCTGCTGCAGAATATTCTGTCTCCCTTTTAGACATGGCCATTTGGGGATCTATAGGGATTTTCACGCAAATTGTTGTTTTTTTCATAGCAGAATTAGTCACAATCCGCTACAGTCTTCAAAAGGCGATTGAAGAAGACAATCGTTCAGTTGGAGTCATGTTATTCTCGCTGTCTTTATCGGTTGGATGGGTTGTAGCTAAGAGTCTTTCTTATTAATAATAATAAACGCCGCTTTTCTTTGTGCTGTTTCCTTTTAAACTGAATACCATAAAGTTTATGATAAGAGATGTAAAGAGGATGAAAAATGAAAAAACTTACTTATTTTATCCATGATGGCAAGGGTTCTTACAAGCCTTTTTATGAATATTCATTCCCTGCAGTTGGGATAGATGAACTGTATTCCAGGCAATTATGCACTTACTTTATTATTAAAGGCAATCAGTACGAACTCATTTCAAATGAAATGGATGGAGACGAAGAAATTCTACTTTTAGAGGATTTGGGCAGGAATCATTCCGTTGTAGATGAGAAAGGCTTTCGCGGACAGGGAATCCATGTTGAATTTCGCAGATACAAGGAAAGTGAAAATTATAAACTGCTTGCTGCGATCCCCTGCAACACTCATTTTGATGTGATCCGTTATCTTTTAAAGGATGTAATTGAAATACCTGGAATCGGACAGATGGCTGTTACCTCAACAGAAATTGACGAAGACCGTGGTGTTTATGTTCTCTATGTGAAAGAACTTGATGATCACAGCATGGAATAGGAGGCATTCCATGGAAAGCTATCAGAATAAAAGAAAGAGTTTTTACAATAAAATGAATCATTTTTGGCCAGATTTGTATGGTGAGGAATACGCGCTTTATGATATAGCTACCATTGATCAAAAGGGGATTGAGGATATAAGGCTTGGCACCAGAAGAGCCGGATTGATTTTCTTTAAGGCTTGTCACCTTTTAAGGAATGTAGATGACCAAATATTGATTGATTTGGGGTTTCCAAAAGAAACCCTTTATTTTTTACGACTTAAGACCATTAGGACAGAAAGCGTTATTGCGAGACTGGACCTTATCCATACGGACAATACATATAAATGCATCGAAATTAACTCCGATACACCAACATTTATAAAGGAGTTATTTGATGTCAATGGGCATGCTGCCGAGGAATTCGGCTTTGATAATCCAAATGCCGGGATGGATCAGCAGTTGGCAAAAGCAGTCCGCGAAAGCATTATATCCTCTGCAAAATGGCTAAATGAAGTGGAGCCCTACATTGTCTTCACCGCCCATGATGACAATATTGAAGATAAAAATACTGTTTTGTACCTGCAGAATTTATACGGATTGCCTGCCAAATTCATTCCGCTTCATAAATTAAAAATTGAACCTGGCAAAGGGCTATTTGATGAACATGGAATGAGAATAAATATACTTTACCGGCAGACCTTCCCAATTGAGAATTTAATTTTCGATGAAGATATGAATGGTAATAAAATCGGCCAGTGGCTCCTGGAGCTTGTCCAGGCCAGGAAGCTTGCAATTATCAATCCGCCATCGGCCTTCCTGCTCCAAAATAAAGCTGTTCAGGCCGTTATCTGGGGCTTGCATGAGAGCGGCAATGACTTTTTCACTAAAGATGAGCATAGCTGGATCGAAGAATATTTCCTGCCAACCTATTTGGAACCTGATCCCTTCCTAACCAAAGGTCAACCATATGTTAAAAAGCCAGTCTTTGGGAGAGAAGGGGACACGGTTCAGATTTTTGATTCATCCGGAAAACTAATTATGGAAGAAGCACAAAAGACGTATTCTGATGTCCTGTCCATATACCAGCAATATGTTGAGCTTCCTCAAATAACTTATTACTGTGAAAAAGGGAAGAGGAAAGGGCATAAACTTATTGGCAGCTTCATGATTAATGGACAGCCATCTGCCATCGGCTTCCGAGTTGGAGGGGAAATCACTAATAATCTATCCTGCTTTTTGCCTGTTGGTGTATCTAAAGAGAAAGGAGGACAATAAATGTGGATTTTACAAAAATTATTTTCAAGGTTGATAAAGGTCAGCCTTTGGAAGATCGTTCTGATTACGGTAGGCGTAATTATTTTAAGCAGCTTAATAATACAGACGCTGGAGCCTGAAACTTTCCCTAGGTTCATGGACGCATTGTGGTGGACAATGACAACCGTCGTAACCGTCGGATATGGTGATTACTCCCCCGTCACAGATGGGGGCCGTATATTTACGATGATTTTACTATACACCTTGGGAATTGGCGCAATGGGTGTCATCATCGGAAAGATTTTTGAAAGTTTAAGTTTATATAGAAAAATGAAGGAGGAAGGAAAGTTGACTTATAAAGGAAAAGGACACTTTATTCTCATTGGCTCCTCCAAGGATAAGCTCAATAATGTTGTGGATGAGATCTTAAATGCTGATAAAAAATGTGACATAGTCATTGTCGATCATAGCAATGAAAGCCCAGTAACAAATGACCGTGTCCATTTTGTCAGCGGCAACCCTGCTGAGGAAGAAGTATTGATGCAGGCAAATATCCTAGAATCAAAATCAGTCGCCGTCTTTACTGACGACCGGATTGATTTGCCTGAATATGCAGACGGGAAAACGTTATTAATTGCTTCAAGAGTCGAACATATCTCAAAGCATAATAAAAAGAACTTATATACCATAGCTGAAATCATGAAAGAAAAACATATAGCACTGTTCGAACATGCAAATGTTGATGAATTTATTTTATCGAATGAATCTGTATCGAAACTTATGGCTCATGCAGCGATCTTTCCGGGTTCAAGCAGACTTTTTAAACAGCTGCTCAGCAATACAGAAGGAGAAAACCTATACGAAATCGAGAAAAAACCCCAT
>DMSR01000314.1 GCA_003457145.1 Bacillus sp. (in: firmicutes) | reverse complement strand
GCACATAGGGATAATCACGCTGGACGGGAACAACCTGGGCTCTATCGTTCCCGCACAGAGGGATAATCACGCTGGACGGGAACAAGCTGGGCTCTATCGTTCCCGCACATAGGGATAATCACGCTGGACGGGAACAAGCTGGGCTATATCTTTCCCGCACAGGAGAGAAATCATGCCGGACGGGAACAATCCGGGCTTTATCGTTCCCCCACAGGAGAGAAATCATGCCGGACGGGAACAATCCGAGCTATATCGTTCCCGAACAGGGGAGAATTCATGCCGGACGGGAACAATCCGGGCTTTATCGTTCCCGCACAGGAGAGAATTCATGCCGGACGGGAACGGCCAAGGCTGTATCTTTCACATTCAAGGGGAATTCACTGTAAAAGGGAACGTTCGCTCTAAAATGGCTTCTTGCCGAGGGAGAAATAAACAACCAATGCCCCAGACTGTTTTTAGGAAAACAGGTGTTAAAGGATGTGGTTCTATTTTCTCTCTTAGCTTTCTCATATACATAGTCATGGTATTCGTGTCGCCAGCATGCTGATAACCCAAGATGTTCTCGAGAAGAAGATAAGCGGAATCATTTGTTTTCCTTCAAATGTTTTCTTATAATTGAGCCTTACAACACGTATATTCGAAAGGAGTGCTAATAATGGAGTCTTTATCAGGAAAAACGGCATTGATTACTGGAGCTGGAAGAGGAATTGGCCGGGCTGCTGCCATCGCATTGGCAAAAGAAGGCGTCAATATTGGAATGCTTGGCCTGACACTTGCCAACCTTGAAAAGGTAACAGCTGAGCTGGAGGAATTCGAAGTCAATGTCGCTGGGGCAGTTGCAGATGTATCCGACCTTGAATCTGTTCAGCATGCAGTCGAGCATATCAGCGGAGAGCTGGGCCCGATAGATATTTTGATTAACAATGCAGGCACAGCAAAATTCGGGGGATTCCTTGAACTTGATCCAAAGGAATGGGAAAAAATCATCCAGGTTAACTTAATGGGAACCTATTATGTAACCCGCGCTGTGCTGCCAGGAATGATCGAACGGAAAACAGGTGATATCATCAATGTTTCTTCAACAGCAGGTCAGAAGGGGGCACCCGTAACCAGTGCGTACAGTGCATCGAAATTCGGAGTGCTAGGATTGACGGAATCCTTGATGCTTGAGGTCCGAAAGCATAATATCCGGGTCAGTGCTCTTACACCAAGTACAGTCGCTACAGACCTGGCAATTGAATCCAACCTCACAGACGGAAATCCTGAGAAAGTGATGCAGCCGGAAGATTTAGCCGAATTGATGGTAGCCCAATTAAAGCTCAATCGCCGTGTTTTTGTCAAAACAGCAGGAATGTGGTCGACGAACCCTTAAATTTCATAAAAAAGCAGAATGATAAATTCTCCTATGAAAAAGGCGCAAACCGATTGGTTCGCGCCTTTTTCCATTTCCATTTAAGAGGGAAGCTTCCCTAAGACTGAAGCAGGTCGACAATGAATCTCCGTTTCATGTAAGGGCTCCAAAATGCCCATTAATAAGTGTATGTGCAATGTAATTCCTGAGTGTCCTTCTGAAAAAGACAATTTTTCCGGTTATAGTACCTGGTACTAAAATTTCGGTAAATCAGTCTCGAAAAAGTGTAAAAACTACCATATCAACCCCATTATTATATTGGAAACCAACAATATTATTCTAATATATTTTCCCCGGTGACTAAAAAAAAAGCTGCCGATGGTTTTATGAAATTCAGTTGGGCTTAATTCCATAGTTTCAAAGAAATAGAAAGATTTAATCACTTACTATATTTGTACCCAGAGACAGTTCTTTCTCATGTTATGCGGTTACAGATTCTGTTGAACCAGAAATTTGTCGAAAGATCACCACCACATGTATCAAACAAAATGTTGAATTTTTTTATTAATTGTGTAAAATTACACTAAAAGGTGAATATTGGATTTAAGAGAACAGGGGGATACACATGGAATACATTCCTAAAGAAGAACGGCGGAGAATTTTCAGAACTGAACTTTATAATCTTAAAGAAAAGGGATATATTACCGAAGACCAATATATCAACGCTTCAGAAGCACATAATGAGTACTTTACAGATATCCTTGTTAAGGAACAGCGAGAAAAAGATGCCCTTGCAAGGAAGCAGCAGTCCCAGTCTGTTACCGTTCATCAAAACCAACTTGTCATAGACGGGCAAAATCAAGATCCTGCAAACACAAAACCAGTCAAAGTAAAACCAAAGAAGACAGCAGAAGAAAGTAGGGAACGCAATATTTCCTGGTCTTTGAATATCGGGGTGATCATGCTTTTGATTGGCGGGCTGTTTGTGGCAACAAGCAATTGGGAAACAATGACTCCGTTGCTGAAGGCAGGTGCTATTGCAATGGTTTCTGCTCTATTTTATGGCATTGCATTTGTCAGCTATCGGGTTCTAAAAATCGAGAAAACAGCTTTTGCTTTTGTCGTTCTTGGCAGTTTATTTCTGCCAATTTTCACCCTGTCGCTTGGCTGGTTTGAATTGCTCGGAGCTTTTCTATCCTTTAAAGGGGAGGGCAGATTCGTTCTTGGCACAATCAGCAGTTTCATTTTAATACCTATCTATGCATCTTTAGCAAATAAATTATCATCTAGGTTATTTGTTTGGTTTTCATTCATCGCAACTTCTTCCTCAGTGGCGTACCTGCTCAGGGCAATCGGACTTGAGGCAGATGGTTTTTACCTGGGGATGATAGCGTTTAACACAATGTTGATAGCTGGTTTTCATCTAATTAAAAAAAATGGCATGATTCCGCTATTCTCAAAGGAACTCGCCGTTTATTCGCAGGTTAACCTGGTCCTTTCAACCTTACTGATGCTCCTGTTTTTTGAAAATCATATTTTTTATGGATTCAACTTAATTCTTACAGCAATAATTTACCTTTCGATGATTTATGTGAACGGACGGAAAGAATACCATTTCATATTCACCTTAATATTCGTGTATGGAGCCTATCAAATCTTTGAAAACTGGCACTTTCAGGAAGCAAGCTTAATAGGGTATGCACTTCTCGGGATCGTCTTCCTGCTACTCCATAC
>DMSR01000402.1 GCA_003457145.1 Bacillus sp. (in: firmicutes) | reverse complement strand
GTGAAATGGTTGCCTTCATTGCTTATATCGACAGGCTGTATAACCCGCTTCGAAGGCTCGTCAACTCATCAACGACGCTGACACAATCGATTGCCTCAATGGACCGTGTTTTTGAATTCATGGATGAAAAATATGATATTGAGGACTCTCATGATTCTGTGGAACTGAAAAGGGTCCATGGAGATATAGCCTTCAATAATGTCAGCTTTGCTTATGAAAAGGACAGTGAAATCGTCCTTAAAAATCTCAGCATAAATGTGGAGAAAGGGGAAACTATCGCTCTCGTCGGGATGAGCGGTGGGGGGAAGTCTACGTTTGTCAGCTTGATTCCAAGATTCTATGATGTAACAGAAGGGGAAATTCTCCTTGATGGCAAGGACATCCGTTCCTTCCAGGTGCGTTCACTTCGTGATAAAATTGGAATGGTGTCACAGGATAATATATTGTTCAGTGAGTCTGTAAAATCCAATATTATGCTTGGGAAGCCCGAAGCAAGCGATGAAGAAGTCATCGAAGCGGCTAAGGCTGCCAATGCTCATGAGTTTATCATGAATTTGCCAGAGGGTTATGATACGAAAGTCGGTGAAAGAGGCGTCAAGCTTTCCGGGGGGCAAAAACAGCGTGTGGCAATAGCCCGTGTATTTTTGAAGAATCCGCCTGTATTGATTCTGGATGAAGCAACATCGGCCCTGGATTTGGAAAGTGAGCACCTGATCCAGGAAGCGATTGAGGAGCTTGCCAAGGACCGAACAACCTTCATTGTTGCCCACCGCCTGTCGACCATCACGCACGCTGACAGAATTGTCCTGATCGAACATGGCCGAATTGTTGAAATTGGCAGCCATGATGAGTTAATGGCAGCACAGGGTGGGTATCATAGGTTATTCCAGGTACAGCAGCTTGAAAACTAAAATTATTAAATTCTATTTGAATGGTTACAATCCAAACACGTTTCTCGTAGTCTAGAGGAGAAGTTTTAAAAAATGCCGAAGCACTCAGGTGCTTCGGCATTTTTTTTTTGCAGGAAATTATTAAAACAAAATGCGCATGCACTTGTTGTTTTAATCTCTTACTATCGTACTCTAATTGCTGAGGCTTTTGCTCATTAGCTAAAAGAGTCATTGAATCGAAAAAAAAGTCATACATATAGTACCAAGTGCTTAATACTATTCTAAATGTTTGCTATATTTAAATAATTTAGAAAAATGAGTAGACTTCCTTATGGCTTTTAATATAAAATGTTTAACACAGACAAAAATATTTATTCAACAATAATAAATCAGTGATAGAAAGGCTTAGACACGTGGTACATGCTCCGGTATTGGAAGTTAAAAATTTAAGAACCTCATTTATTTCGTCGGATGGTGCGATTCCTGCCGTTGATGACGTGAGCTTTTCTGTCAATAAAGGTGAAATTCTCGGGATTGTGGGAGAATCGGGATGCGGCAAGAGTGTCACCTCCTTATCGATCATGAAGCTAATTCCCCAGCCTCCCGGTAAAATTGTTGGAGGTGAAATCCTCCTGAATGGCGAAAACTTGGTGCATTCAACAGAAAAAAGGATGCGGGAAATCAGGGGAAATGAAATTGCGATGATTTTCCAGGAGCCAATGACTTCCTTGAATCCGTTGTTTACTATTGGGGATCAGCTTATTGAAGCACTTAAAATACATAAAAAACTGGGTAAAAAGGCAGCCCAACAGCAGGCAGTGGAAATGTTGAAGCTCGTTGGCCTGCCAAGGGCTGAAGAGATGATCAGCGAATACCCCCATCAGCTTTCCGGTGGANNCAAAGGGTAATGATTGCGATGGCACTAAGCTGCCATCCGCGTGTGCTGATTGCTGATGAGCCGACAACCGCTTTAGATGTTACTATCCAAGCACAAATTTTAGAGTTAATGAAAGATTTAAACGATAAGCTTGATACTGCGATTATCATGATCACCCATGACCTTGGCGTGGTAGCGGAGGTCTGCCAGCGAGTTGTCGTTATGTATGCAGGTAAAATAGTGGAAGAAGGCCTTGTAGGGGACATTTTTAAGCATCCCAAACATCCGTATACGCTTGGTTTGCTTAAGTCGATCCCTGACATCCGGGATAAACAGGAGCGTCTTTACTCTATCCCTGGAAATGTCCCTAAGCCTGGGACCATCAAGACTGGCTGCCGATTTGCGGCAAGATGTGAATTCGTCATGGAGCGATGTTTAAGCGAGAATCCCGAACTCTATGAAACTGAAAGGCCAGGTCATTCCGTACGCTGCCTTTTACATGAGAAGGAGGGGATAACCGATGCCAGAAGTACTGTTAAAAGTTGAGGGACTTAAAAAATATTTTCCTATTACCGGAGGCATATTTGGCAAACAGACAGGAAGCGTCAAAGCGGTTGATGACATTAGCTTTTGGGTCAATAAAGGTGAAACGCTAGGCTTGGTTGGTGAGTCTGGCTGCGGGAAATCGACTACGGGAAGAATGCTTATGCGCCTCACCGAACCGACAGAAGGCCAGGTCCTTTTTGAGGGAAAGGATTTGGTCAGCCTTTCAGATAATGATATGCGTAAAACACGTAAAGACATGCAGATGGTTTTCCAGGATCCGTTCGCTTCCCTTAATCCAAGGCATACAGTCGAAAGAATTCTTGAAGAGCCACTGATTGTCCATGGAATCGGAACGAAGAAGGAACGAAAAAAAATGGTCAGGGAGATGCTCGAGGTAGTTGGCCTCAGCGGCTACCACGCAAAAAGGTATCCACACCAGTTCAGCGGCGGTCAGCGCCAGCG
>DMSR01000172.1 GCA_003457145.1 Bacillus sp. (in: firmicutes) | reverse complement strand
CTCCAACTAATAAATCTGCAAGCTAGCCTTCGAAATAGCTGCCGTCCCTGTCAGATAACGCGTTGACTGAGAACCCACGCCCTCTTTCTTTTGCATAGCCTGATTCCTCATGAAGCGGTTTGTTGAATTCATAGCCTGTATGGCCATATTTTCCGGCAGGCTCGATTGTCTCGCCGTCTACTTTAACTGCTTTTGAGCCATTTGCATCATGCCCAAAGCTGAAGTTCGCCCCGACTACACCTGGCTTGATTCCTGGAGTGACGAGAGCTTTACCTTTTACCTTGGCATTATTGGAAACAATGTAGATATCATCATCAGTCTGGATACCCTTCTTCTTGGCATCGATTGGATTGATCCACAGATAGTTTTCAGGCTTAATTTCACGAAGCCAGGTATTGCCTTCGGTACGATGCGTTGCCATATTCCTTGATTTCCAGTTGATGAACTGAAGCGGTTTGTTAGGCTTATAAACCTCCCCGTCGTATGTCTTGACTTCCTCAGCAACTGGAACACCCTCAAAGAATTTTCCTGTATAGGCGCTCTTGAAGCCTGCAGCCTTTTCATCATAGAAGTATACCTGCTTTGCCCATTGATACTTGAGTTTGTTGCCAATATACTCATCGCCCGCTGCTTCAAAGCGCCCGCCTCTGTTCAATACATAAACGACTTTCTTCCATTCTTCCGGTTTGACTGCGTTTTTCAGCTTCTGAATATCGAAGTATTTGCCTAAGGCCTTCTGTCTTGCTTTTTCAAAAACCGTCAACTCTTCAACATTTGCATCCTGGACAGGTTTCTTGCCGTCGTAAGCAATATTCGCGATTCGTTTTAAATAGTAATCTTCTGGAGTGTTAAGTGATGACCCGTCAGCAAATGCCTTTTCACCGACTCCTGGAAGTCCCATTCCTTTGAGTAAATCAATGTATACTTGTTCAGTTGGTCGTGCATCAGCCACTACCCGCGTTACTGGCTGAATGACACCTGCAAATTTATATTTCAAAATTGGGAAGATATCTTCCGCATTCCAGCTCTCAAGGTATGCCAAATCCGGCAAAATG
Source organism: Bacillus sp. (in: firmicutes) (assembly GCA_003457145.1). Taxonomy (GTDB): domain Bacteria; phylum Bacillota; class Bacilli; order Bacillales; family Cytobacillaceae; genus Mesobacillus. The sequence goes on along the minus strand of DMSR01000172.1, from coordinate 4,574 downwards.
AAATCTGCGTATTTCGATGTCTCGCCAATCATGACGTCAGACGCAACAACTAGCTCCACGACTTTAGGGTCTCTGATGAATTTAGCCTGCATGTCTGAACGTGGAGCTGCCATAACTGGCGACGTCCTGTTGATCAGCAATGCACGGATTTTATAAGGATATCCTTCTGCGGAACTCGGAAGTACGTCATGAATTAATTTATTTCCGAACGGATACCAAGGACGCTTTGCCGGATAACCATCTTTTTTAAATAACGATGTTTTTTCATATGGAACCTTGTGTCTCGTTACTGGAATTCCCCAGCCAATATTTGCATTTGGAACCGTCGAAAGGTCGTAGCGCCCTTCAGTAGCTTTGAACTTCGCCCCTAATACAGTGTCTCCGCCTTTCCAGTCATGGTTTCCGACAAGGTGGTTCAGCATATTGATTGCACGGACGTTATAATAGCCGTTTGTGTGCATTGCTGGTCCACGATATGAATGGATACCTACCTTTTTGCCGTGCGAGGTGAATTCGCGAGCAATTTGGGTAATCTGGTCAACTGGAACATCAGCCTGCTTCGCGTACTCTTCTATTGACTTTTCCATTACCTTATCTTTATAAATCCTGAATACGGATTTAACTTTTATGCCATTTATAGTGGTATCTACATCAAGATCCCCGTTTCTAGCTTGTGTATGGGGAACTGGTTTGCCATTTTCCAGGACGACAAACTCCTCGCCTCCGATTCCTAAATCCTGCGCACGGACGAAGGGGCGTTTTTTGTCGCCGACATTTACAAGGAAGGATGCATCGCTCCATGTTGTCTCATCATCTATATTTGCCGCTTCCTGGTTCGGATTACGCAAATACGTTTCATCATAACGATTATTTTCAATAATCCAGCGGCCCATTGCCATTGCAAGTGCACCATCTGCACCTGGTTTCACTGGTACCCAGACATGCGCTTTTTCAGCTGTCTTGCTGAAGCGCGGATCAATGACGACGACCTTCATGCCGCGGTCGATTGCATTTGTGATTTGCGGAGCGAAAGTTGTCGGCCCACGGTTCGCCACCATTGGGTTTGATCCCCAGATGATGACCATTTCAGCGTTATCATAATCAGGAATCATCCGCTTTTTCGGTTTTTCCGTATCATGAGACCGGACATTTCCCATTACACTTGTGATTCCGCAATAACCGCCATGGTCATAGTAGTTCGCTGTTCCAAGGCTTCCAGCCGCAAGACGTTCAATGAATTCACGTCTGTGTCCAGCCATGACAGCAATTTGGTTTGCCTTTGGTCCAAAATCAGGATGGTTGGTATCAATTAATACGTCTTTATACTTTTTATCAAACTCGGCCTTCGTCATCTCGCCTGCTTTCAGCTTATCCCAATCAGCCATGACTGCAGCTTCGGGCACGTATTTCCACATTTCCTTCAGTCCTGGAGTTCCAAGATCCTTGCTGCCCTCAAGGATTTCCTTATAGGCTTCTTCCCAGCTGACTGTTTTCCACATACCACTGCCACGCTCGCCAACTCGCTTCATCGGCTTCTGGATTCTGAACACATCATAGTTTGTCTGGATGCCTGCTTGCCCTTTCAGACAAGTCCTTCCACCTCGGAATCCGCGTCCCATTTTAGCAATATCGCCTGTGCCTTTAACAGCTTGCGTTACTGGCGTGTCATAGTTGATATGTCCATAAGGCACCATATTGATCGGGCTGTACTGGTTGCCGGCAATCTTGCGGACAATGGATGAGTATGCTCCGCCCGCTGCCCCTGCAGTGATATATGTTTTGATTGTACAAGTAGAGTTACATTGCTGGCAGGAAGTGAAGATTACATTTTCCGCTGTATAGTCCTGGTAATCCGTGCCTGTTCCGTGCGCTTCGTCGATCCAGACACCGCCCATTACCTGTTTGATTGGCCCAACGAACGCAGGTCCTACAAAAGCGACCGCTCCAAGCGTTCCGAGCGCTTTTAAAAATCCGCGCCGTTTCATTGGTTTATTTTCCATTATGGCTCACCTCATCAGAAGTTTCTTCGATTGGCAGCAGCAATTCCCCAAATGAATAGATTAATAGGCCCATTGCTACTACTCCTACACTTACCATCCACTCTTTTATAGTCGGAGCATAATTTCCCCATGGCAGTTCATGGAACACTGGCACGACAAGCGGCGGTACGACAATATTGAATCGGACGCCGATGATTCCAATGACAATCAGAATCGCTGCAATCAGCAGTGCATTTACACTTTGGCTCGTTTTCTTCCAAAAGACGATGGTCAGTGGTACTGCTGCACCTAAGAACATCTGGACACCCCAGAATGACCACGCTTTATCACTTGCCAGCATCGTTGCAAATGTATCCATGTGCTCTGCCTCAAGTCCGTACCAGCCGATTAGGTATTCATAGAATTGGAGACCAAGATCTATGATCAGGAATCCAGCCATCATTTTTGCCAGGGATACAACCATTCCATGGTCAATTGGCTGCTTCTGGACTTTCTTCTTGATGATGTACATCGCTAAAAGTAACGCCGTACCGGAAACCATAGCGGATACTACGAATATGATTGGAAATAAAGCTGTATTCCAGGCAGGACGCGCCTTTACCACTGCGAAAATCGTCCCAGTACCGCCGTGTACGCCAAGGATCGCAAGCGGAATGCCAATCGTGCCAAGAATTTTCATCCACATATGATCTCGTTTTTTCGTGGCGGCATTGATAGTAGCGTTCTTGAAAGTAATGAATCTTGCAATAAACCCTTTTATCGTATTCATCTTTGCTGCCCGGACAAGGTCTTCCCTCATCGCAATATAAAGCTCTACAGTCAATAATCCAATGTAAACAAGGTAAAAGTGAACTTCCCATGCCAGAGGTGAAGTGACATTCCAGTAAATGATCGCGTTCAGCATCCGTTCAGGCCGGCCGAGATCCATAAGCACGAAAGTCAACGCGACGACCATACAGACAATTGCCGTGAACAAAGCTGCCTTACCGATCCGCTCGTATTCTTCCATTCCGAAAACATAGATCAATGTGGACAGCAGGAATGAACCGGCGCTTAATCCGACAAAGAAGATATAGAAAGCAATCCATGCTCCCCAAGGGGTGATGCTTGATAGATTCGTAGCTGCAAGCCCGGTGATAAAGCGGTCGACGATAAAGTAACCGCCAATCAAAAAGGCAACTGTAAGGGCTGATACCCAGATTTTAAAAGCTTTTGATACAGCCAGATTGATTTTTGTTTTTGATGTACTTTTCTGTTTTAAATCAACAGCGAGATTTGACATCGCCAGTCCCTCCTATCGTAAGTAAATGACGTTTGGATGTGTTCCAAGCTCTTCCTTCAGGCGGAATGCTCTTGGACTTGCAGCAAGCTTTGATACAACACTGTTTGGATCACTGATGTCGCCAAAGAAACGAGCATCGCCAATACATGTCTCAACGCACGCTGGCTCTTCGCCTCTTTGCAGGCGATGGAAGCAGAAACTGCATTTGCGCACAGTGCCGATCGGCGTCTTGCCTTTTGAACGCTCACCGCGTTCCACTCCGTATTCAGGGCTCGTTACATCATTCGCGCCCATCATTTCCTGTTCATAACTGTCGCCAAAATCAAAGGAGCGTGCTCCATATGGGCAGGCAACGATGCAATAGCGACAGCCGATGCAGCGGTCATTGTCAATTGCGACAATGCCATTTTCCATCTTGTAGGTTGCTCTTGTAGGACAAACCTGGGCACAAGCTGGTTTATCGCACTGCATGCATGGTCTTGGCAGGTTCACAGCCTTGATGTTCGGGAACTCACCCTCCAGAGATTCCATGACAACATTATAGGAGATGCCCGGCGGTGTCCTGTTTTCTGCTTTACAGCTGNNCAGCCAACACATTTCTTTAAATCGATGACCATCACCCATTTAGGGCCAGTGCCCGTTTTCTTCTCTTCAGGCGCACCTGATGCATAATAGTTACCGAATTCCTTTGTCAGCGAAGATGAATATACTTTGTGGAAATCCTCGATCTTCAATTTTCCACTGATTACTTTTCTGGCATCGCGTGCCATATTCAAGCCAAGCTGTGAATCATACTGCGATTCATCCATTTCTTTCTTTGCATCTGGCAGCATTTTGTCGACTATTTTGTCATAATCCACTTTTTTCTCGTTTGAAAATAGACCCATTATAAATCACCTCTTTATGCATTTATAATTCTTTTTTAATTTCCTTCAGATCTTCTCCGATATCGTCTGTGATATCGCTCGTCAGTTCTCTTGTTGATTTTTTGAATTCCTTGAGCGTTTGTCCGAATGCCCTGCCGATTTCCGGAAGCTTCTTTGGACCGAAGATAATCAATGCCAGTGTCAGGATTAAAATCAAGCCTGGTATGCCAATATTGGAAAGCATGAATGCCACATCCTTTTTTTATTTTCTATGCCTATTTATAATGCAAGCTCCGTGCCAACTTTTTAGATTTGATTTTGTTTTGATAAAAAAGTCCCCGGATTCCTTGCGCCAGTAAGGCTGGGGCAATCGTGACACTTATGTGAACAAAAAAAGCAGCTGGTATTGAGTTCTCCACTCGATAC
>DMSR01000541.1 GCA_003457145.1 Bacillus sp. (in: firmicutes) | reverse complement strand
TAAAAGGAGGAGATCTTTGTGATTGTAACAACAACACCAACATTGCAAGGGAAAGAAATTGAACGGTATTTAGGAATCGTTTCCGGAGAAGCGATCATGGGAGCGAATGTCGTCCGTGACTTTTTGGCAAGTGTTACGGATGTAATTGGAGGCAGAAGTTCGGCATATGAGAACAAACTTTCAGAAGGCCGGGAAATTGCGATACGCGAAATGGAAGAAAAGGCAAGGAAGATGGGTGCGAATGCAGTTATTGGTGTCGACCTGGACTTCGAAACACTGCGTGAAGGCATGATGATGTGCATTGCAACAGGTACAGCAGTATTTGTGAAAGAATAGTCAGATAGGGGGTCAGGCAGCCTAATGCCTGATCCCTTTTTTCATCGTTAGAAGCCAATTTAAACTCACCTTATGAGTTGCGAAAATCGCTGAAGTTTTGCATTGATATCTCGTTCCATGTCCTTAAGGGGTCCCCCCATTACTCTACCTGCTTGTAAAAATTTGCGATCCTAAGTCCGCCGCTAACGATAGAATCCTCTTGCCGTTCGAAGCTTAGCTTTTCATATAACCTTACTGCCGGGATATTAGCAGCGCCCGTTGAAACCCGGAGTGCTGCCGCCCCTTCTTCTTTCTGTTCAATTTGCCCGAGCAGTTTCACCGCAATCCCTTTTCGGAAAAAATCAGGATGGACCATGACCCGGTGAATATCAATTGTCCCCTCCTTCATTTTATAAGAAACCGCACCCGCCAGCCTGCTGCCTATAAAGCAGCCGGTGAATGTCTCTCCGCAGGTTTGCAGCTGTTCGAAGGTTTCTTTTAAAGGCGGAATTTCTTCTGATCCAATTAGTTCGGACTCGATTTTATACGATTTTCTCTGAAGGTCAAGAACCTCGGCTACAGCCATGATTTTACTTAAATCGATTTCCCTTATTTCCGGCAAGATGCCGTAATGATGGATTTTATTTACGATCATCTCAGGCCTGCCCTCGAGCGGAGGAAGATTGTCCATTGAGAAAAACCGAAGCTCCCTGCTCTCGCCGTCTAGCATCTCAAGCGTTCCCTCCCAATCATCTGATCCATACAAAGCAATGGCATTATAAATCTCATCACCATTTGGGTACTGAAAATAATAATTCTCCCCGGCCAGAACCTCCAAAAACCTTAAATTCTTCAACCGGAGACCGGTTTCCTCGAATAATTCCCTGCGTGCCGTCTCCTCGAAGCTCTCACCTGGCTCCATCGCACCTCCTGGAATTCCCCACTTTCCCGTATCTGCCCGAAGCTGAAGCAAGATTTCATTCTGCCGATTGAAGACAAGTACAGCAGAACCAACAAGAATAAACGGCCTCGTTCCAATGAGTGCTCGCATCTCTTTAATATAATCGCTCATATAGTCCTCCCTCCTATGCAATAAGCAATATGAAGACCGATCAAAGTCGCTTTATCACTTTAAAGCATCGGGGATCTGACCCCCAGATCGTTTATGTATAACAGAACTCAAACGGGAGCTGCCCCCGCTAGATTACAAAAATTACTGTTTTTCATTTATACTAAGTAAAGCATAAGCAAAACTGTTGTGTTTTGAAAGGAGAAAGCATGAAATCATTAGTTCTTGCAGAGAAACCAAGTGTGGCTCGCGAGCTGGCGCGTGTACTTGGCTGCAATCAAACCCATAAAAGCTATATTGAAGGAAATCAGTATATTGTGACCTGGGCTTTAGGGCACTTAATTGAATTGAAAATGCCCGAGAATTACGATCCGAAGTATAAAGTTTGGCGCCTTGAGGAGCTGCCAATCATTCCAGATAAAATGGGACTCAAGGTGATCAAGCAAACAAGCCATCAATTTAAAGCCATTGAAGGTCTTGCCAGCCGGAAGGATGTCGATGAATTCATCATCGCTACGGATGCTGGGCGTGAAGGCGAGCTTGTCGCCAGATGGATTCTCCAGAGAATCAACTGGCGTAAACCAATCAAACGACTTTGGATTTCATCACAAACGGACCGTGCCATCAAGGATGGCTTCAAACAGCTTAAGCCAGGCAAACATTTTGAAAACCTATACGAATCAGCCGTCTGTCGTGCTGAAGCGGATTGGCTGATCGGATTGAATGTTTCACGTGCATTGACGACGAAATATAAAGATCCCCTCTCTGCCGGACGAGTCCAGACGCCAACACTGGCAATGGTTCTTGAACGTGAAGATGAAATCAATAAATTCGTTCCAAAGGATTACTGGACCATCCAAGCAAAGATTGGCGCCCTGACTGCAGAATGGGAGCATAACGGTGAGAAACGGATTTTTTCCAAGGAGAAAGCCGAGCAGATCCAAACCATGCTCACGAATAAAAAAGCTGTATTAAAATCTATTGATCGCAAGCAGAAAACAGATTCTCAGCCGATGCCTTACGATTTGACCGAACTTCAGCGGGATGCAAATAAACGGTTCGGCTTTTCTGCAAAGAAAACATCCAATGTCCTGCAGGGATTGTATGAGCAGCATAAGCTCGTCACCTACCCACGAACAGTATCTACAAGAAAGGAGGTGTGCATAAATTATTAATCTTAAAACCATATTAATTTAACAATCCATTTTCTGTTTATAAAGTGTGCATAATATTTTTGTGTACATAAATATAACGAAACGCGGAAATATACGTTATTCATATTCTCTTTCGTTTGATTCCATGTATCTACCGAAAACAAATATTCCTCAAAATCTTTATATTGTTTACTACTCACAATGAAATACACCACCAACACGAACGTGTTCTCTTTGTTCCGTTAAGACTGCCCTTTCGTAATAATGACGATTGATTGTACCGTCATCCTCATATAAGTGCTTTTTCTTACGCTTCGAAATACAATCCACAAGTGATTCATCGGAACTTTTCCCTTGCCGGATTCATTCATTTCTCGGATAATCTCTACCTCCTGTAAAAGTGGTTAATTTGCCTTTGTAGAATGAAATTCCAATATCCTTAATAGCGTCGGGGTATATTTTCCAAGTGAATAAAATCGTTTTTATAGTAAATCTAAATAATCATAGTCGACAGAACCGTGCAAGCTCCTGTACTACCTCCACCGACGAGACAATAGAATTCCATTCGATATCGGATTCTAAAGTCTCAAAAACGTATAATTTCTCCTATTTTGCTTTGATTAAGGCTTGTCCGATGTCGGAAAGTGTATAACTTTCTCATTCAGCTTTTTACCGTTTTGTTTCTGAATTTCCTCTTGAGCTTTACGGCCTTTTGATAACAACTAAGTATTTGTCTGTCATGAATTTCAAAAACTTTATCAGTTAACTCCTGAGTAAGATGTAATAAATAGACGGTTAATATCGAATATCGTTTATTTTCTTGAAAGTCAAGAAATGCATAAAGCTCATATCTTGAACCTAAACGAGATAGCTGTAACAGGCGATTGCGATGCAAATGACTAATTTTTACCGTCTCTAATTCTATTCCCCGTATGTATTCGAGTCGTTCTATTATTTTTAGAAATGTTTCGGGTGAAGGATGACCCGGTGGTTCCTTTAACCAACCTAATATCGTTTTATTGGACCTTTCTTTTTCCTCACGTTCCTGATTTTGTTACATTTTCAATCGGATGGGTGCCTCTTTTAAGGGTAGAGTTCCGAAAATGCAAACATGTATTATTAAGATGGATTTAGTCATACTGAGAATAATAATGAAAAAGGGGCATTTTAGGAAATGCATGGTGGAGTTAAAGAGTTGAACAATTATATCGGCAAACACATGAGGCAAATACAGAACTACAAACGTTATGGATAGAACATGTACTGTTCACGTGGCAATGGTGGGTTGGGGTAGGATTGACCATTATTCCTTGGATTTTATGGGGGATATTTAGAAAAAAAAGAGTACATGCGTTTCTGAACTGTGCCCCCGTTTACGGACAGTTTAAAAAAGCGCCTATGAGGCTAATAAGTGGCCCCGGTATTGTACCGGGGTCATTTTATTTAATCCCCATTGATAACGGTGATGATTATATTCTTCGATTACTCGATCTACTTATTTCTTTACATCCTTCAAATTATCAAGTGATTTATACTCTGCTAAATCTTTAAAATGTCCAAAGAAACTCTCCATTGGTGCGTTATCCCAACAGTTTCCCTTTCGGGTCATTGATTGAGTTAAGCCAAGCTTTTTCACTTTGCTTTGGAATAGAGGATGCGTATAGTGCATACCTTGGTCAGAATGTAACATGGCTTCTGGATGAAAATGATTGCCAACAGCTGCCTCCAACTTTTTCAATGTCTTATAGACGATGTCCATCTCTAATGACGTGGACAGGTGATACGCAATAATTTCCCTTGTAGCTCCGTCCTTTACGCAGGATAAATATGCTTTTTGCCCCTTTCCATAATAAAGATAAGTAATGTCAGTAAGCAGGACTTTCCCAGGTTCCTCCTGATTGAATTTACGGTTTAGAAGGTTAGGGCAGGTTCGATGTTCCTGGGTTGCCTTGGCCATCTTACGATAAGGATTGGCTTTCCTTACTTTTGTTTCAAGATTATATTTTGCCATCAAACGCCTTATCTTCTTGTGGTTCATTACTGCTGAATAATCATTCTCCATGATCATTTTAATCTGGAGGGCACCTACTTTTTCTTTTTTGCTTATGAATATTTCTTGGATTAACTCTATATCCAATTCATCCGCTCGTCACGTTGAGCCCGTAAAAGTGCAGCCTTCAACCAATCTCGGCTGACACCTGCCAGTTTACACAGGTAGGAAACAGCTTTCTTTAACTGATGTATTCTTATCGTTTTCTCAATCAGAGAAAACTTCTCAGCTTCCGTTAAAATCGTTTCTTCTTCAACACCTGCCTTTCTAATTCTTCCAGCTTTTTTAGGAAGTCATTCTCTGCCTCAAGGAATTTAATTCTTGCCTCAGCTTCCTTAATTTCTCTTCTACGGAAAGATGCCTTGAAGAAGGGCGTCCAGTACTCCCTTTGCCTCTACGTTCCGTAAGGAAACCTTCCTCTCCAAACCTTTCATAAGAATCCCTCCAACGCTTAAGACAACGTTTGGGTTGTTCCTTACCGATCATGTCTAGGTCAAAGCCTTGTTCAATAAAGATTTGCGATGGTGTTTTTCCACTTTTGTAATCCGTAACTGCTTTTAGTTTAAACTCAGGACTATAGGAGATTG
>DMSR01000007.1 GCA_003457145.1 Bacillus sp. (in: firmicutes) | reverse complement strand
AAGTTACTGACTTTGACCTGATCAAAGGACAAATCAAAGTGGCCGCAGGAGAGACAATCTCGGGCAGAAACTACTACCCTAAACTCTTTGCGATGGAGTGTAGAATCAATGCCGAAGATGTCGCCCACAATTTCAGACCTAGCCCGGGGAAAATTCTGAACCTTCATATTCCCGGTGGACGTGGTGTCAGGGTGGATTCACATGTGTACGCAGGCTATGTCATCCCTCCAAACTATGACTCAATGATTGCAAAGCTCATTGTGAGTGGTCAATCCAGAGAAGAAGTAATTGTACGGATGAAGCGGGCTTTGGAAGAATTCGTAATCGACGGTATCAAAACTACCATTCCTTTTCACATTGCTCTACTAGAGGATGAGGAGTTTAAAGCGGGAAACTTCACGACGAAGTTTCTGGAAACCTTTGATTTCTCATTGGTTAGATACTAGTAGTAAAAAGATAAAAATTTTAAAAGCCACTCGTAAGGGTGGCTTTTCAATTTTTATCACCATCCAAATCCTCCACCTGAGGTCAATGCGATTACTAAAATTCCAAAAGCCAATCCCAAAGAGCTTACAATTACAATTGGTACTGTTGCAGCTGCACTCACTCTTTTCACCCACAATTGTTCAATGTCCGCAATAGCGAATTCAATATTCTGGTTTATTTGGGACTGATTTAGTCCTTTGTTTATGGTTGTCCCAATTAATTGATTTCCAAGGAGTCTTTTATAGAAAAGTCGATACTTTTTACCCTCAAGAGTCCTTATTATAATTTGATCCCCTTCGACAAGTTTATTCAATGAACTAACATCAAAATCACCTGCTCTTTCTTCTTCAGAAGACTTAGGATTAAGATTTTCTACATTTCGGTAGACCTTGCAGGAGCCCAGAAAACCCAATAGGAATAAAATTGCTGTATAGGTGATTATTTGATTTTTCATGGCGGTTTCTTTTTCTCAATTTACCCCGTCACGAAATCAAATCTTAAAAAATCAATCAGAATAATTGGCAAAAATCGATTATCCCACACTTTTATTTTTCAAATAATGCGAATTTCAAAGGATGATACATAATTTAAAGATTTTCTAAACTCCCTATTCTTTCAACGTTAGGGATCAATTACTACCCGCTTCTGAATTCTTTCAAAACCGGAGTTTCCAAAAATCCAAGCTTCAATCAACCAGCTTCCCGCTGTATCGAATTTGAGATTGCCTGATTTGCTCCTACCCCGATAAAAGGTCAAGCCAGAATCCAAAAACTGCAATGCATTGGCGCTGATTTTTTGGGTGTTCTTCCCGGAATAATCAGGTCGTCGTGGGACACTCACGTCCGCCAAAAAATACCGTTCCTTTCCAAGATTGTTTTTCAGAAAATACTCATTGTTTTTGGTATAAACCACGATCAAACCATCACCGGAAGCTTCTCCAAGATTGGTTTTTTCTACCGTTGAGCGATGATAATAGAGCTCTATTCGATCCACTGAAACCATATCCAACTTCCAAAATTCCTCAATTGAAACTGGTCGGTAAAAGTCCACCAAAACCAAAGGTTTCTTGTTGAATTTTACATTTTGATTGTCAGTATTGGCGACAAACACATTTTTGTAGTCCTGATTTTTTACTTTTTTTAACCGTACCTGGGGCACGATTTCCTTAAAAAAGGATTCCAAATCCGGAAATTCGAAATAGTCCTGGATGTAATAAACCTTGTCCGCCTGAAAAGGAGACTCAAGCGCCACCACTTCATCCGAAATCTCAAAATGCTCCCGATAAACTTTTCGATTTATAAAAGGCTCCAAAAGCTTATCCGAAAAGGAAAAAGAGAATTTAGCGCGCTTTACTGAACTCGAGAATCGACCAGAGATATCCGTAGACCAGATTTTGTAATCAAACATCGGACTGTAATCCTTGAGCATCAGAGGGCTTTCTACTACCCTATTTAGCGATGTGATCAAGTTGGGACCTTTAGAAGCTGAGTTAAGGTTTCTCCAGTTGGGATCATTCAATAGCTCTACAAATTCTGTAACTATTATTTCTTCCTGCGCTCTTGCCAATACAATCCCACTCGTATAGTGCGAAGGGAAACCAACCAAATCGAGGGCAATCGATTCACCTACTATTCCCCGAGACTTTAGCGTCATTTTACCGGAGGATTTTGCTGGGATGCGAACCTGATAGCTCCAAACTAATTTATTGGATTCATCAATAACCGAAATATCAAAAGACTTCAGGTTCTCATACAATGCTTTGTTGAATCGCGATTTAGCTTGAGTCACTTCCAGTTCCTCCAAGATCATCCAATCTGTATGAGTGATGATCTTTAGATTTTGATCAACTATGCCCACATTAGAATTCAAGCTGAAATCAGCGGGTTCCCAAAGCCATTTTTGTGGCTCAATCTGATAACTAAAGTTTCTGAAAAAGAGCGTATATCCGTCTTTTTGTTTCACTTTTGAAAGTGTTTTTGTCAATGGGGGAACTGACTCCAAAATTTCAATTGTATTTCCTTCACTGTCTTGAATCTCTATCACTTCAGCTCGATCCGAAGTGTGAAAAATACTGATTGGCGCATTTTCAAAAGGAATTTGCTCCCAAAATAAAGCTGGGTCTCCTTTGGCAAAGGGAACATTCGAATTGGCCACCAGAAATTCCGTTTTGGCAATGGGGAAATCTTCAAAATTTGCCATCCATTTTGAATAAACAACCAGAGTGAATACGCCCGTCTGACTATTTTCGGGAATAAAGAGATCTCCAAAGACCATATTATTTTCTGTAAGCAAC
>DMSR01000419.1 GCA_003457145.1 Bacillus sp. (in: firmicutes) | reverse complement strand
TCTTATTAGCTGTAAAACCATATTCGATCATCATCAGCTCGTCGCCTTCCTGGGATTTGCTGGCGATCGTATTCATAACCTCGTGGTATCCCATCTGGGCCGCATCCTCAATCATCCTACGGACACTTTTCAAATTAACATCTTCCCATGCTCTTGTCTGGTCAATGGTCAGCCTAGGCGGTCTCCTGTCCACCATCATTTCCGCCTTTGGCTGCTCAATATTCACATCCGCATGCCGCTGTTCTATTTGCAGCTCGCCGCGGCTCGTTTCAATGCCGATTTTTGCAAATGTAGATTCCATTCTTATTTGAGGTATATTCATATTTCATCTCCTAACCTGGCAAACTAAGAGAAAAGCCTTATCAAAAATAACTTGATAAGGCTCCATCTAATTTATCTTAAAAAATCCATTAACGTTGGCTGGATGACCCTCGCACCGACACTCAAGGCAGCCCGATGAACGCTTTCCTGCGATTTCAGGTCCATGATCACTCGTTCAATTTCGGCATCTTCGTTATCAGACAGAATTTTTGTTGCCATAACCTCCTGCTGGCCAAGGCGATTCTCGACCCTTTCCAGACGGTTATAGCGCGCTCCAAGCTCCGATCGTTCAGCGGATAATGTATTCATTACCTTGTCCAGGTCGTTCAGCAAATCGTCCAGTCCTTGTGGGTCTGCACTTTCAAGCTGGGCCTGGATTTTCTGGACTGTATCAAACATCTCCTGGTTGAACACATTGGCAGGATTAACATTTGCTTTCATGGAAACGCCGCGCGATACTTCTACCTGGTAGTTATTGATTTGGGCATCAGCAAGGTTTGTCGCAACTTCTACCGGATTTTCCTTGGTGACAACAGGCTTCATGACATCCGTTCCATGAAAGATATATCTTCCGCTTACCTGCGTATTGGCAGTAGCAGCAAGGCTTTGCTTCAGCTGGTCAATTTCGCGGGCGATTGCCTTGCGGTCATCAGTACTATTTGTATCATTCTTTCCCTGGATTGTCAGCTCACGGACACGCTGCAGCGCATTGTTCGCCTGGTCAATCCCTGCCTCCGAATTATCCATCCACAGATAAAGCTCGGATAAATTCCGTTTATACTGTTCCACCTCTGTTAAATTGGAGCGATAGTACATACCCTTCATCGCTACGACTGGGTCATCGGAAGGCTTTGTTATCTTTTTGCCTGTTGCCAGCTGATCCTCGTATTTCCCCATTCTCCGGTAACTCTCACTTAAGTTCCTGAGCGAGTTGGAGGAGAGCATTGATTGTGTGATTCGCATTTAATTCACCTCTACCTTCCGCCTGTTCCCATGCCATTGATGATTTTATCCAGCAGTTCGTCCTGAAGGGAAATCATCCGTGCCGATGCGTTATAAGCATGCTGGAATTGGATCATATTTGTCATTTCTTCATCGAGTGAAACGGAGCCTACAGACTTCCGTTTGTTTTCAACCGCCTGCTGCAGTGCACTAGTATTCAATGTCATCCGGTTCGCTTCCTGCGACTGAACCGCCATTCCGCCGATGACACCTTCGTAGTAATTACGGAAGTCCGCAAGCTCGGCGTCATTGCCGTAGTCGAATTGTCTATTAAGGACATTTGCCAGCNNATTATCAAGACTTTCATGGATTTTACCATCAAGAGCCAGTCTGCCTGCAAATCCTTTACGGTCGGTAATTGCACCCGCTGCTGAATCAGCAAAGAATGAAATGTCCTCCGCTTTTTCCCCATTGATTTCATTCGGGCTCAAGCCCGTTCCGTGGACAGCGTTGAACTCATTAGCAAAAGTAAATGCCAGCTTGTCCAGCTCAGAAAGCATGTCTGCATATATGCCGGTTGCGTTGCCATCCTTATTTTCGTAAGCATAGGCTTCGATGAGGCCTTTTAGCTTCCCGCTTGATTGCAGGTCAGTAAAGTTAAGATTTGTATTTCCTGCTGAAATCGTTTTTACCGATCCTTCGATTCCGTCTTTGCTGACAGTTACTTTATTCCAGCCTGCAGAGCTTACGAGGAGCGCGTGCTGTTGGCCATTATCGCCGACAAGCTTGATGATTGCTTTTCCTTCAGCACCTGCATGGGAATTACCTCCCGTACCAGCATAATCAACTTTGATATTTACAATGGAGGAAAGCTCATCGATCAAGCGGTCCCGCTCATCATAAAGATCATTTGGCAAATAGCCATGCGGCTCAACGCTTCCGATCTGGTCATTCAATCCGTTGATTTGGTTCAAGATTGAATTCACTTTATCTACAGTTACATTGATTTCATTCCCGATATCCTTCTGTACTGCGGCCAATGAGTTATGAAGATAATTGAAGGTATCAGCCACTGCGATACCGCGCTGACGGACAACCGACCTTGCACCCGGGTTATTCGGGTTGACCGCAAGATCCTGAAGCGATTGCCAGAACTGATCCATCGTATTCGCCAGGCCCGACTCAGAAGGTTCATTCATGATCTGCTCAAGCTTCTGATAAGCTTCCGCCTTTGCTGAAGAGTATCCCAATTTATTCGTTTCTCCGCGATATTGCACATCTAGGAAACCTTCGCGAATCCGCTGAATTGCGTCCGTTTTCACCCCAGTTCCGACTTGACCTGGAATATTCGGCCGGTTAATCGAAGCGGACGGATAAGGTTCCGTCTGTGCGAAATTGATTCGCTGCCTTGTGTAGCCAGGCGTATTCGCATTAGCAATATTGTGCCCTGTCGTATGTAAAGCGGTCTGCTGCGTAAACATTCCGCGCCGTGCTGTTTCTAATCCCATAAAGGTCGAACGCATGTAAGACTTCCTCCAGTTTGAAATTTACACTTTTGAACTGAACAGGCTTTGCCCTTGGCCGCCCGTTTCATTTGGTCCGTAATTATATTCGTCCTGAGGGGGAGCCACCAGGCTCATCGAAAATGAGATGAACTTCAAGGATTGAGAGATCAGGGACTGATTTAACTCATTCTGCTTCTGAATCTCTGCAATCACCTTCTGCAACTCCCGGCCGATCTCAGCTAAAGTCTCACGCTGTCCATCAGGCAACTCATGCAAAATCTCATTCAGCCTTCGGGCTGGAGATAATACCTCAACTGCCTTGCTCCGTTCAGCTTCCATTTTTTCAATCGCTAGGATATGCGCCTGCTCCTCTTTCAAAAGCTGGCTTAGCTCCTGGATGTCTTCCGCTTCCAAAATACCGGTCTTCCTAAGGGCCAATTCAAGCAAGCTTTTATGCAGCTTCAAAAGCTTTGCCATGCTTTCAATTAACTGATTGATGCCCATCATCTTCCTCCAGCATTATTTTTTTGAGTAAAATTCCACAATGCTCTTGGCGATTTCACTAGGATTTGGTTTATAT
>DMSR01000416.1 GCA_003457145.1 Bacillus sp. (in: firmicutes) | reverse complement strand
TCCATCCAAGGAATAGGGGAATTGGATCCGCAATTCCCCTATTCCTTGGATGGATGTTTGGTCATTGCGGATCACCTTCAATTCTTCGCCCATTTCACCCAAGTATTGAACAAGATTATATGTGAATGAATAGTAATTATCGATCATTAAAATCATCGTTTTCACCCTCCGCAAGCTCTTTCGCTTTCCAAAGAGCAATTGCCTTTTTTAAGGATTCTTTATATTCATTAGCCGGAATCGAGTCAATGACGACACCTGCACCAGCCTGGACATTTGCTTGTCCATCCTTTACAAGCATCGTCCTGATGATGATGTTCAATTCCATATCGCCATCAAAACCAATCCAGCCAAGCGAACCAGTATACGGGCCTCGTCTTACCGGCTCTAGCTCTTCAATGATTTCCATTGTCCGAACCTTTGGAGCTCCGGTTATCGTCCCGCCAGGAAACACCGCATTGACTACGTCATACCAGTCTTCCCCTTCAGCGAGCTCTCCCCTGACATTCGAGACGATATGCATGACATGCGAGTATTTCTCGATTGCCATGAATTCATTTACTTCCACAGTCCCGTATTTGCACACCCTGCCAAGGTCATTCCTTTCAAGGTCCACAAGCATTACATGTTCAGCACGCTCTTTTTCGTTTTCAATCAGTTCATTGGCAAGCTGCAGGTCTTCCTCATTTGTCTTCCCTCTTGACCTGGTCCCAGCAATCGGTCTCGTGCTTACTTCACGACCTTTTACTTTTGCTAAAAGTTCAGGCGAAGCGCTGACGAGCTGGAAATCTGAAGTATGCAAATAGCCCATATAAGGTGAAGGATTCAGCTCCCGCAGCTTCCGGTAAACCTCGATTGCTCTCGTTTCAATCGGTTTTGACTGCCTGACAGATAGATTCACCTGGAAGACGTCTCCCTGTGAAATATATCGCTGGACTTTTTCGACAGCGTCAATGAAGTCAGCCTCACTCATAGAGACATCAAGTTGATCATTTCCGATGGGTCGGCCAATTGCTGGTTCATTAGTTGGCAAATTTTCTTCCCATCGTCTTTGCCATTCAGACAGACTGAACCCTCCCTCTTTTTCTTGTCCCTGCTCAGTCAGTGCCATTAACCATAACTTCTCAGTTTGATGGTCAAACACAAACCATTCAAAAAAAAGTTGGAAATAAACCTCTGGAATTTCGGAGTCATCTTTCGCAAACGAAGGAAGTTTCTCAATATAGCGGGCATAATCATAGCTCAAATAGCCAATTGCACCGCCTTGGAAATCTGGAAGTTCCTCTATATGATCAACCTGGTATTGTTCCATCCTGTCTTTCATCAATTGGAGGGGGTTTCGGTCGAGAGTTTCTGTATTTCCGTCTTGAATTATTTTTAACTTTTTATCCTTCCCGGAAAAAATGATCCGCGGGTCGAAGGCTGCGATACTGTAATGGCCGCCTCGGCCGCTTTCAAGGATAACATGCTCTTTATATTGTTCTGCAATATGTTCATATTGACGAAAAAAACGTGAAGCTGTATAAGGGATATTGATCGATTGAATGCTATATTGCGGCAAGATCTTCACTCCTATTTTTTTCTCTTTATCCATCATACATGATGGAGGCCCCGCTTTCATTTTTAAAATTATTAAAATCAGAAAAAAGATTAAGCTGCTCCTTCATTCAGTTCGTCTATATTGATATTTTTCCAAACCTTAATGGCTGAAATACTCAATCGTTGTCAAATTCTCAATGTGAACCTAAATAATCACGACCGAGGCATAAAAAAAGAGGCATAGCTGTGAGCCTGCCTCTTAAGTATTAGTGTTTTCTTTCGCATAAATCATTACTTGGGTTTGAAGAAACCGTTCGCAAACCAGTCCAGCTTCGAAATGCTCCACAGCAAAGATTCCATAAAAGTCAGTAAAACTGCCGATTTTCACTTCGTTGGATAAAGCATCAAAGTTAACGAAAGCTTTAGTGCTATTCTTCAAATTGATAGAGCGGGGTGCTCAGGTAGCGTTCTCCATTGCTCGGAATGATCGCCAATACTTTTTTTCCCTTGCCAAGTTTTTTGGCGGTTTCCAATGCGGCATAGATTGCTGCCCCTGATGAAATCCCACCAAGAACTCCTTCTTCTTTCGCTGCACGGCGGGCATATTCGAATGCCTGGTCGTTCTCTACCTTGATAATCTCATCGTATACATTTGTATCTAATACTCCAGGGATGAACCCTGCTCCGATTCCCTGGATTTTATGGGGTCCAGGCTTTCCCCCTGATAGCACCGGTGAGTCAGAAGGTTCAACAGCGATGATTTTAATGTCGCTGTATTTCTCACGAAGTACTTTTCCTGCACCCGTAATGGTTCCCCCAGTTCCTATCCCTGAGATAAAAGCATCAAGCTGATCGCCCATCTGCTCAACTATTTCCGGTCCTGTCGTTCTTTCATGGATTGAAGGATTCGCTGCATTTTCAAATTGCTGTGGCACAAAATAGCCATGCTCCTTTGACAGTTCCTCAGCCTTACGTATGGCACCGCCCATTCCCTCAGGTCCTGGGGTCAAAACGAGATCTGCTCCATAGGCACGGAGCAGGTTTCTTCGCTCCATGCTCATTGTTTCCGGCATTACTAGAATGGCTTTGTAACCCTTAGCCGCTGCAACCATCGCAAGGCCAATCCCTGTATTTCCACTGGTTGGTTCAATGATTGTATCGCCCTGCTTTAAAACACCTCTTGC
>DMSR01000436.1 GCA_003457145.1 Bacillus sp. (in: firmicutes) | reverse complement strand
GTCCTGCAGAAATCGAATTCACTCTAATATTATCCTTTCCGAGATCAGCAGCAAGGTAGCGGACACTCGCATCAAGCGAAGCTTTGGCTACACCCATAACGTTGTAATTTTGGATTACACGCTCCCCGCCCAGATAGGTAAGAGTCACTATGCTTCCGCCCTCTGTCATCAATCCTTTTGCTTCTTTTACAATAGCAGTAAGGGAATAAGCACTGATGTTTTGTGCAAGCAAGAAGCCATCGCGAGTAACGTTCAGATAGTCGCCTTGAAGTTCTTCCTTATTGGCGAATGCGATACAGTGGGCAATACCATGAATCGTATTTACTGCTTCTTTAATTTCGCTGAAGCACTTAGCTACATCCCCGTCACTGGTTACATCACATGGCAGGACTAGATAATTTTTATCCAAGGATTCTGCAAGCTCCCGTACATTCTTTTCCAGGCGTTCTCCTGCATATGTGAAAATTAAATTTGCTCCCGCGTTGTGAAGGGACTGAGCAATCCCCCAAGCAATACTCCTTTTGTTGGCTACACCCATTACTACATATGTTTTACCATTTAAAGAAAGAGTCATTTAAAAATATCCCCCTGTTAATACAAGTTATTAGTACCTAGTGCTAATTCTACACTATAAACTTTCATTTGAAAAGAAAAACCCGCCTAAAAAGACGGATTTGGCTGATTTAACACCAGAAACAAAACTCAAGTTCACGCTTTAATTCATCTACATATTCCTTAGAGCCAGTTACAANNTATCCCCGTGCGGAACAATTGATTCATTCTCACGCTAGATACGGACAAAGATAACATCTCCTGTAAACGGGAATCTCCTGATGCTCATACGGTCAAAATGATCATTGAGCATGCGGATTTCATGCAATGAATTATCCTGACTTGTAAGGATGTTCACCACCCCAGGGGATTCAATCATTGCACGAAGCAGTGACTCAGTTGAACGTAAGACAGAGAATACCTCGATTCCCTCATTCTTGACTGCCCCTGCAAGCTCCGGACTTTCAATCCTGGCAATGACCCGCTCCACTCCCTTTTCCTTGGCCCCCACCGCAATTGTCGCATTAAGTTCTGCATCTCCTGTAGAAATAACGATAATATCGGCCTCGAATACTTCTTTGTCCTCGAGAGTTTCAATTGTATAATCGTTCATTTCAATAATCTGAAAAACAGAATCTGCTATTTGTTTATCAGCTTTTTCCTGCTTGGTGTGATACAGGATCGGCTCATACAATGAAGACTGCAGCCCCCGGGAAACTGGGAGAGTCATCTGATTGGCCCCAATAAACGCCACCTTGACCTTCTTCTCCTCCGCTGTTGCTTTCGGGAATAGTTTCTTGAACATGATTGGAGCCAGAACACTTGAAATCACGGCCACGAGAATCAGTGTACCGCTCATTTCAGGGGTGATCATTTCCATTCTTTCGCCAATCGTAGCCGCTGCAATGACCAATGAGAGCGTGGATGTCAACAGAAATCCTGATGCCAGGACAGTATGGGTGTCATACCATTTCTTCAGCAGATAAACTGGTACCAATTTTGATAAAAACAATGCAAGAAGCAAGAGTGGTATTAGCAGTAACAGCCGCCTGTCGCTGAACAGTGACCAAATATCCAGCTCAACCCCAACCATCACAAAGAATATCGGGATTAAGAAGCCATAACCAAAGGAATCAAGCTTGTGTACCATTTCCTGGTCAGGCGCTAATAGTGAAACGAGAACCCCAGCAAGGAAAGCACCTAGGATATTCTCGGCACCCACAGTTTCAGAAATGGCAACAAGCAATATGATTAATGCAAATACTGCCCTTGTTCCGATTTGTGTAGTGCCTGTAGAAAGTGTGTCTATGAATTTCCGGTTTTTGAAGATTTTCCCTACGAAATATAAAGCTACACCAGCTGCAAAAAGCAAGAGGAGCAGCCAGGTATTTCCTTCTCCACCATCATAGAGAGAAACAAATACAGCGAGCAAAATCATTGTAACAAGGTCTGCAATGACCGCTACCAATAAAATAATCTGACCAATATTTGTCTTCATTAAATGGGCGTCCTTCAACGTGGGCACAACAACACCAAGCGAAATAGTTGAAATGATCAAAGTCATTAAAAAAACATTTTCAATGACGCCGGCAAGAACAAATAAATAGGAGAGTCCTAAGGAAGCAATGAAAATTCCAACAAAAATGAATGATGCCACGACAAAAGTATTTGGTTCCTTTTTGCCATTCGCCAGTGTCTTATTCTTTTTGCCGCCAGAAAAAGCAGTAAAATCAATCTCAAGTCCACTCAGGAACATCAGAAACAGAAAGCCCAAGGTTGAGAGCGTGCTAAGCCAAGCATCTTCATGGACAATATTGAATCCACTTTTACCAATAATAAGACCCATTATGATTTCAGCAACCACAACAGGTATAAAATTCATTTTTAAACGATGTAACAAAATAGGTGTTATAAAAGCAACAATAATTACGATTACGAGTGAAGCAATCGAAGCATGATTTTCCATCCCTATCCCCCCTTATTTGATAAGATAGCTCATAAAAGCAGTGGCAATTCCGAAATAGATCAGAATGCTGATTATATCATTTATAGTTGTAATAAATGGCCCCGATGCCACTGCTGGATCGATCTTCAGCCTATGCATCAATAAAGGGACCAACGACCCAGCAAGAGTGGCTATGATCAAGGTAATGAAAATGGAAACACCGACAAGGGCTCCTAAATAAAAATCTCCGTGCCAGAAGTAAACGATAAATGTAACCAGAATTCCGCTAACCGCCCCAGTTATAAAACCCGTGCCAGCTTCTCTGACTATAATATTCCACTTGCTCTCCTTTTCAAGGTCACCTGTAGCGATCCCCCTGATCGCCACCGCCAGAGCCTGAGTGCCTGTATTACCGGCCATCCCTGCTATAAGGGGAATGAACACTGCCAAGATTGCCACTTTATTAAGAGTATCTTCAAATCGGCCAATCAGGCTTGCCGTAAACATTCCTAGAAAAAGCAGGATAATCAGCCAGGGAAGGCGCTTCTTTGCTGCTATAAATGGATTGCGGTCCATCGAATCTATATCAGCTATACCAGCCAGCTTTGAATAGTCATCAGATGCTTCTTCTTCCATTACATCTATAATGTCATCAACAGTGATGATTCCAAGAAGGTGATCCTGGAAGTCAACCACAGGAAGAGCAAGAAAATTATAATCACGCATCCTCCTTGCAACTTCCTCCTGGTCCTCCCCTACAGATACGGAAACAACTCGTTCATTCATTATTTCGGAAATCATCGTATCATCATCAGACACAATTAGATCACGCAGTGAAATTACTCCCGCTAAGCGCTTTTCCTCATCAATGACAAATAAGTAATAAATCGTTTCGGCCTGCGGTGCTTCTTTCTTAAGAATATACATCGCCGATCTGACAGTCTGGTTAGCAGAAATTGCAATGAACTCTGTCGTCATGATACTTCCGGCAGTATACTCTTCATAATGGAGCAGGTCCTTGATCTCCTGTGCTGCATCTTCATCCATGATCGTTAAATAACTCGCTACCTGATCTTTATCGAGTTCATTCAGGACATCCACAGCATCATCGGCATACATATTTGAAAGCATATCGGCTGCATAGTTGGGATTCATTTGAGCCAGAACATCTTTAAAGTCTTCATCATCTGCTTCAAGGTTCTCAAATAGCTCAGCCATTTCCTCGGGCGATAGAAAATTATAGACCTTTGACCTTGTTTCATCGTCTAATTCACCAAAAAAAGCCGCCTGGTCATATGGATGCAGCTCCAAAAATTCCGCCCGGAAATCATCAATTTTATCAGAGTAAAGTGCTTCCGTCAGCAGCTCATTATTTACTTGCCGCTTAGATGCTGAA
>DMSR01000516.1 GCA_003457145.1 Bacillus sp. (in: firmicutes) | reverse complement strand
GGAGTAATCTGGTTAATCAAATCACCTGCCAACATAAATTGCATTTCTGCTTTGTTAAAATCGCCCTTACTAAGAGCGGCATTGATTGCTTCTTCAAGTAAATACCTATGGGCTTTTTCATATGAATCCTGTCCCATCCAGAGATCATCATGGAGGATATCGAAATCTGCAGCCAGTTTTCCCTCGGCTTCAAAAGGGCCGCCCGATGCTGCCGAAGATTCGATAACAGGCCGGTTAGCAAATTGCCATGACTGCTTGCCAATCAACATTTAAATCACTCCCATCATACTCAAAAGCNNAGGATAACCGACCCTGCAAGTTTAAACATATTGCCCCCAACTCCAAGGACAAAGCCTTCAGTCCTGTGTTCAATGGCAGCAGCAATCACTGAATTACCGAATCCAGTAACAGGAACCGCACTTCCTGCTCCGCCGAACTGCCCGATATGATCATATATACCAAGGCCAGTTAGGATCATTGCAAAGAAAATCATCGTTGCAACGGTTGGGTTCCCCGCTGTCTGCTCAGTGAAGTTAAAGAAGTAAATGTAAAAGTAGGTGACCGCTTGACCAATTAAACAAATGGTTCCGCCCACAAAAAAAGCTCTTATACTATTCTTTAAAACTGGTCGCTTTAATTCATGCTTTTGTTCTAACTGTTGGTACTTTTGCTGCTGAGGTGTTAACTTTTTTTTATTCCCCATCTCTTCTCGATTCCTCCTTAGGTCATTTCTTTCTTAAGTGAAATGATTTTTTGCAATTGTTTTTCTGCCTTCTTTTCTGAGTATGCCGGATCTTTCATTTTTTCCTGTAATTCAACCGCTTCAATAAAAATCTTAAAATCACTTGAAACGATGAAGTTTTCTCCAGGATAGTGTTTTTCTAATTTTTTATTGATTTCCTTTTCAATCCTTTTCATGCCGAACCGCTTCAAATGCTTCACCTTATAGGCAACTAATGTATCCTTTTTGCCAGCGATAACGGCCACATCGTAAATTTCATCAAGTGCTTGGATATCCTTTTTCACCTTTTTAGCAAGCTTGACATTCTTATCATCTAAATCATTAGTCGCACCTGGCTTTGGATTGACTGATTGAATCATCGATGATCTGCTCTCTGGAGATGTTTTGCCAATGGAACATCCTGCTGTTCCATATGCGAATAAGATGATAATCATAATTAATACCGCTTTTCGTGCCCTAGTTATATTCATCTTTAATCCCTTCCTATGTAATCTTCAATTTAGTTAAAATTATTTTCCACTTAATAAAGATAAATTATGAATTTTTATCACACACAACACTTCCATTTAATGTAAAGGTTGTTTTCGCAATGATTTTTTGCATTTCAAGAACTATAATTTTCCAACCCTTCGTGGCTTCGAACTCATTTTAAAATAATCCTGAACCGAGAATCCTTAATAATTCGTAAAATCAAATAAAAAAACGCCTGTCAAATTTATTTGACAGACGATTTTCACATACTATTTTTTCTTTTTGCCGCATCCGCAGCCGCCTTTTTTACGCCTTATTCGATTTTTAGGAATGCGTTTGGATTCTGATTTGGAACCTTGCTGGCTATTCGTATTGTGCTGATTTTTATCCTCCATCTTTACAACCCCTTCTTCAAAGAGTCCATATACTCATATTACGTGTTATATCCTTTGGTGTTCTAGGTGGATTGATTAATTTTCTGTACTTTTCACCACCCAGCTTTGAATGATTGAAGCAATCCCTGCAATCGCAAAGATGGAAATGAAGGGCAACGATATATGAGGATAAAATTCATAAGCACCATATATGATGACTGAACACCAAAAACCAGTACACCAATGGCAGCTCAATAATTCTCCAATCCAATACTTGATGCCTGATCCCTTTATTTCTATATAAGTATCTTTCCTTCCATCAGCCAAAGTTTCAACTACTGTTTCATGAAAGGGTGCGCGGATAAATTCGGTAATTGTATCGTAAACAATCAAACGGGTCAGCCGGAAGCTTGCAAAAACCAGCAGAAATAAATCTAGCCAATTGTCCATGCATATCACCACCTTTAGTGATATTCCTTAATGAAATCAATTTAGCATATGCATGCCAAACGCCCGTGTATAGGCAAAAGCCCGTCCGCTTTTGTCCAAGTGGAAAACTATAAATTCTTTTCCTTTCTCCCCAAAAATAGACAAACACCCACACCATTAGACTGATGATTCATATTCTATTAAGGACAATAGGTCATATCAATTAAAAGGAGATGAATTTCTTATGGGTTGCAAAGGTAATAAACATGATGGCGACAATTGCGTATGCGAGGTTCTAAGAGCAGTAGCAGATGCACAAGATGCAGTCGATCCTGCTATGGAAGAATGTGATGTAAGCTGCCATAGATCAATTCAAGAGTTATTGGCTGGCGCACAGACTCCTACTACTACTTTAGATACGATTCCACTTATTCTATACTGCGGCGATTGTGCACCTTTCGAAGGATTCGGAGCTCGTGTGAGGCCAGATGGAACTGGACCGGCAAGACTTGATTGCTTCAGATCATTCTTCTTCAGGGTAACTTCAGTAGATGATGACTGCTGTGCTAAAGTTGAGTTATTGACTACTCGCGGTGACAGAGGAGCAGGATTCGATGATCCATGCGAGCAAATTCAAACTGGAGGAGCACGCAATGAATTCTTCAGGACTGGTATCTGCTTGACAATCGATCTAGATTGCTTCTGTGCTGTAACTTGCTTGGACCCTGTGGCTGCAATGCCATTGTCAGGTCTGCCTAGCGAATCTTAAAAAAGCCTGGCTTATAAGAAATGGGCTTACCTTAACCGGTAAGCCTTTTCTTATAAGCCAATTCTTTTAATATCTGTTAAATCCTCTTCAAGAATTGTAATGTTTTTCTTTCTTGTACCAATGGAATGTATTAAAAGGCTGCCATTTTTTATTGAGAGAAAATAGCCCTTGTAAGATTTGTCGATGGTAATGAACTCGTACCTTACCTTGGCAATTGAAGCAGGGACAAGCTTTAAATGCTTTACCTTCTCTGCAAGGCTTAATTCATTAAATGATCGTTTTTTCAGTTGATTGTCTAATTCATCGTCCTCTGCTGGATTGCCTTCTGCATTCTCTTCATTCAGCAGCTCAGTTATCACAACTTCTTCAGCCTCAGTTCCTCTCTCATCATCAAGTTGATCCTCTTTGTAAAAGAAACTTTCCTGCATTTCCGAGTCTGGTGTTTTGATTTTAGGCTGATTAATATAAAATAGTGGGTTTTGCTTCCTTTTTCGCTTGTTTTTCATTTTAGGCCGCACCTCCAAAAACTTACTCTCCCTATATGTATGCATTTGCCCAGTTTAGGTGCTTGAGTGTATTGCTCTGTAGAATACTTTTCAAAAACAGTTATTACTTATGATAGCTGTTTTTGAATTTTTGGCTAATTTTCTTACATATTATTGTAGGTATCGAGGCTTTTTTCTAGAAGTCATTTGAGTTGGGATGAGTTAAACCTCATAAAAACAACCACTTTGACGAAAAGAGCCTTACTAATACTGTTTTTTCTGGTTATTTCATTTTTATTGTCTTCCTATAGAACCTCACCGGAGAAAAACTGGTTGTACAAAGGGTTCAATAGCCGTCTTCACTATTTTTATTTCTTATTGGAAATAATTGTGTGTATATCTAAACAAGCTTGTACCTTCTTACATCTGATAGCTAGTGTAAGGAGGTGAATGAATATGTCATCCGCTTGTGAAAAATTGGCCAGGATAATTGGTGGTTCTGCTCAGGTATCAAATGGTGTATGTGTAATTTCGAGATTAAGAAACATTGATGCTTCTATTTTGAACAGAAGAACAAAATCTCCGCTCTCTTTACCTTTTGCTTTGTCGTTTGAAAACCCAAAAGGGGGAAGAACGCTAAATTTAGGTGAAACTGTTATTTTACAGAAGGAAATCAATCCTTTTATCACAGCCCTGCGTAAAAGAGGTATTTTAGTGACCGCTCTCCACAACCACTGGTTATTCGATGAACCGAGATTGATGTATATCCATTGGGAAAGAATTGATAACCCCTTTGAATTCGCAAGAGATAGCTTTGAAGCTGCTAAAGAAGCAGGTTTATTTTAATTTCGTGGAGCTCCCTTTAGGGGGCTTTCTATATCTGGAATTAAACCAATTTACCGGAAGGATGTGGCTATAAATCCTCAATCTAAGCTCCTTCACCTTTTTCTATTTCCTATAACATAAAGAAAACCCGCTTTAAAGGCGGGTTTCCTAATGGATCGTTCACTTTATATGTCCTTACTTACTTACTTACTTACTTACTTATAAAATATGAAATCCAGAATCAACATGGATGTTCTCACCAGTAATTCCGCGGGATAAGTCGCTGAACAGGAACAATGCTGTATCGCCCACTTCCTCAGGAGTCGTCGTTCTGCGAAGCGGTGATTTTTCTTCAATATTTTTCAGTATTAAATTGAAGTCACTGATACCCTTTGCGGAAAGAGTCCGGATTGGTCCTGCAGAAATCGAATTCACT
>DMSR01000215.1 GCA_003457145.1 Bacillus sp. (in: firmicutes) | reverse complement strand
CCTCAAGTACGTAACGCCGGTCGTCCTTGGTATCATGATGGTTATGAATATCCTTACTGACTTGAAAACAAGCTATGGTGGGTACCCGGTAATCTTTAACGTTTACTCAGGTTGGCTAGTAGCGATTGGAGCAATTGCGTTAGGATTTGTTTTCACATATGTGAAAAAGTGGGATAAAACAGCTTCCGAGATTCCACAAAACAAGGGGGTTTCTAAATAATGGATACTAGTGCAGTTGTAATGATGGTACTTGGGATTACAATCATTTGGGGAGGCCTTGCAGCCAGTATTACGTTTGCTGTAAAGAAATCCCGTTCTTCTTAATAAGCTGGGCCAACCGAATTTGGTTGGCCCTTTTTATTTTGCTTATTTCTTTTTTAGCCTTGCCCGCTCCTGTCGGGCCCACATTTTTAAATGAGGGTATGGGTCAAAAGACCATTCGGTATAGCCATTATCCTTGTACATTCCATAATGCAGGTGGGGAGGGAACTTTCCTGATGTGCCTGGAGGTCCATAGCCTGAACTTCCAACACCGCCAATCACTGTCCCCGGCTCGACAATTTGCCCCACTTTTAAATCCTTCGCAAATCCGCTTAAGTGAGCAAAATAGTGGTAGGTATTATTGATATCGCGGATGCCGACACGCCAGCCCCCAAATTTGTTCCAGCCCTTCATTTCGACGATACCATAACCGGTTGCGCGTACAGGAACGCCGTATCCAGCAAAAATATCAGTGCCTTCATGGATTCTTCGGCCGCCCCAGCCCCGAGCATCGCCCCAAGTATTATTGTAGCTATGATTGCTCCTGAGAGGCATCGGGAAGGAATGAGTATCAAGGTCCAGCCTCCCAAAATGCTTGTAGATCAAGGCTTTACCAATGATAATCCCAACTGTTTTATCACGTTTATAGTAATTCCAGAGGCCAATTTTAATGTTTTCATGATCTGTACCGTATGTGAGGAGGTATTGGGCAAATGCCTGGAGGACATCCTCGTCATCATTTAGGGTTGCTTTGCCGTCCCCGTTCCCATCAAAACCAATCCCATTGAAAAATTGGATGGAAACCTGGTTATCATCTTCGGGATTAGGGTTAAGCAATCCAGCCCATTCTTCGGGTTTGAAATAAATTCCCGAAATCCCCTCTGCTTTTGGCAAATCCTTTCGTGACTGCCTTACATTGCGTTCATATTGGTCGACGGCAGCGATATAGTACCAAGGAATTTGAGTAACAGATTCGACACGATTATAGAGTTCCATTCTTTTTTGATATACATCGGTTCCCTGTTCAGCTGCATCTGCAGCCCAGGGACTAAGGCATAGTAAGAAAAGAACAAGAGCTGCATTAAGTATTTTCACCGTAATCCTCCCTTCATGGATTTGTTCCAGAATTGTCCGGGCTTCAGTGCTAGAAGGAGCCTGCAAAGGAAGTGCCGGACATCGATTTTTCGTTCGTATTGGAATGAAGCTACTGCCAAGACGCTTAAGCTTTTCTTGTTATAGTTTGTGAGAAAGAATTGTTTTCATAAATATCAAATAATGGTAATCGGAAATGTATCGTACTTGTCGAGTGATTTTCATTATGGTAAAGTGACATCAGTAGCTATATTTCGGCAAGATTTGAATGGTGTTTTGTTAAGTGTGCCAGGAATGGAGTGGAATTATGAGTAAAAAAGAAGTAAAGAGGAAGCCAGATTGGCTGAAAATAAAGTTGAATACGAACGATAACTATACTGGGTTAAAAAAGATGATGAGGGAAAAGAGTCTCCATACCGTATGTGAAGAGGCAAAATGTCCTAACATCCATGAATGCTGGGCAGTCAGAAGGACTGCAACCTTCATGATTCTTGGCGATGTGTGTACGCGAGCATGCCGCTTCTGCGCAGTAAAAACTGGATTGCCGACTGAGCTTGATTTGCAGGAGCCGGAAAGAGTGGCTGATTCGGTCACAATGATGAATTTGAAGCATGTCGTCGTTACCGCTGTAGCCCGTGATGATCTGAAGGATGGCGGAGCAGCAATTTTCGCAGAGACAGTCAGAGCGATCCGCAGGAAAAATCCGTTTACTTCAATCGAGGTACTTCCTTCCGACATGGGTGGAGTACTTGAAAATTTACAAAACCTTATGGAAGCACGTCCTGATATTCTTAATCATAATATCGAAACAGTTAAGCGGCTGACACCAAGAATCAGAGCACGGGCTACCTATGAACGTTCTCTGGAATTTTTACGCCGTGCCAAAGAACTGCAGCCAGATATTCCAACAAAATCAAGCATCATGATAGGTCTGGGAGAAACAAAAGAAGAGCTTATTGAAGCGATGGATGACTTGCGTGCTAATCATGTTGACATCCTTACTCTTGGGCAGTATTTGCAGCCGTCTAAAAAACACCTTGACGTTGTTAAATACTATCACCCGGAAGAATTTGCTGAGCTGAAGGAAATTGCTTTGCAAAAAGGCTTCAGTCATTGTGAAGCTGGACCTCTTGTCCGTTCGTCATACTATGCAGACGAGCAGGTCAATTCTGCAGCGAAACATAAGCAGCAGCTTGCTGAACAAGAAGCAGCACAAGAAGCATAGGAAAGCAAAAAAAGAGTACAGTTTGTATGCTGTACTCTTTTTTTAGTATTAAGGAAATCATAGCAGGAGCTATAACTTTTGGTACTTCCGTTATTTCCCCTGCTTTTTCATCTGGTTTGAAATGTCGTCTCTATCCATATCCTCGTTCATTTCTCCCTTAGCCTCACCATTAGCATTTTCACCTGTGCTCATGTCTCTGCCTTGAGGAGATTTCAGCATTTGCTTAACAACACCGTCCACTAAAGAATCAACATCACGGCGGTCAGAGTCAAGGGATGCGAAATTTTCCACCTCCTTACGCAGGCTGGCATCATCGGTTACGTATACATGATACCACCTTGGAACGACGGACATTGCCATTTTCTTGACCTGGTCCGCAGTTTCGAAACGATCCTCAGAATCGGTTTTATAGANNCCATCAATACTTCTTCATCAGTGACGAGTGTTGAAACATCATCGACATTCTGTGCCATCAGGCTGAATCTGGAGATCATGTCAGCGATTTGCTCGCGGTCGATGGCCTGGTATGCATTTGTATTATCCTGTCCCATTACTCCGGTTCTTTGGTGGCGTACATAGCCAAAGTCTTCACTTTTTTCTCCGAAGCTCCTTCTGCCGCCTTCATTATACAAATCTGGCCGATCGTCATTGACATTTAGAGTATTCCCGCTCTGTTGGTAAATGCCTGTGTTGCCATCACCATTGCCAGGTGAGGCATTATCGTTCGCACAGCCGGTCAGTGCCGCCACACCACAAATACCCAGAGAAATAATTGCTTTTTTCAATTGAAACACCTCCTAATTATTAGAATGGCTTTCATTTTGTTTTTTTTGCTTAGTAATTGATGGGGAATCAGTTATAATTAAGAAAAGCATAAGCGCCTTGGTAACACTAACTAAGTGCAATAATAAATTAAATAGGATAATCTATTAGATATTTTCGGAAAAACAGGAATGGAAATGAGGTGTACCAATGATTTGCATTAATAATCTGTGTTATGAAATAGTGGACGAGCAGCGGAGTGGATTTAATGAGGAAGCCTTTCGCGCCCGATACAGCGACATCCTGACGAAGTATGACTATATTGTTGGCGACTGGGGATATGGGCAGCTAAGACTGAGAGGTTTTTTCGATGACCAAAACCAGAAATCTACTTTTGATACGAAAATCAGTACTGTCAGTGAATATTTATATGAGTACTGCAACTTTGGCTGTGCCTATTTCGTTGCAAAGAAAGTCGCGAAGCAAGGGTAAGTTTTGTCCAGGAAAAAAATATGCAAAAAAGAGGACCCTGATCTGATCTTCGCCCCAGATGGTATTGAGGCGGAGTTCAAATTAGAGGTCCTTTTAGTTATTCACTGTATGGCGGCTGCTCGCTTTCATTAGGATCATCATGGGTCGGATGCGCACCGGCTTCCTTCCGCGGCATCCCTTGATGGNNAATGGAGCGACTTGAATTCATAATTGAAATTGCTGTAGGAACGCTGACCTTCGCGCCATGGCGTGCTCTTTCCTTGTATGGGCTCATCCTTGCCTATCGGAGAGCCATAAGGTCCATCAGGAAAATCCTCTGCCGTAACATAATTCTTCTGCTTTTCTACATTTGAAAAATCAGAGTACTTTTCACTATCTTCCTTGCTCATGAACTCA
>DMSR01000435.1 GCA_003457145.1 Bacillus sp. (in: firmicutes) | reverse complement strand
GGAGGAGAATGGTAAAGGTCATAGTTTGTAAATGCCAGCAGGACCACAAATAGGATCGGAAAAATCACTACGAATACCAGCAATAGAAATCCCGGTGACATGATCAAATATGGGAAACCATTATCAATCAGATTATGATATTGCTCTTTGACAGAACTGAGTCGTTCCCCTGTGTCTCTTTTCAAGCCATTATTATAGGCGTCCCTTAAATTATAAAGATAGAAACCAAGTCCGAAAACAAGGACGATGACTGCGAGAATCCCTTCTACCATCAAAAAGATGGAGTGGTCGCGAGGAATTTTTTCACCAAGAGTGAATAGTCCCCATAATCCCATATTAAGCAGGTCGGCGAAAACGCCGAAAAATGCACCCGTTAAAATGAGAAAAGCGATTCCTTTTACATATTGTTTGTTGTATAGCTGGCCAATCCCTGGAATGATCGAAAGGGCTGTAGCTATTCTGCGNNTATTCCCCTTTCTCTTTCTATGTTTTTTTAGGCTATTTTCGTAAACTTTGTTGCTTCTGCACTCAAGAATAGAAACTTGTTTGTGTAATTTCACCACTTTTAGATGCTCGTGCCTCTATAGGAGACGCAAGCTAATAAGAATCCATGAAATAGTTAATTCCCCAAAAAACAACAGTCAATTCGAAAACAGCCGGTTTACAAAAGCATCAGATGCTTTATGAGCAAGAAAATCACGCCGCAGCTGCCACTCCCTGTATTATTTTCCTGACTAGGACCTCCTGCCCGCCCACTGAAGCACATTGGACAGTCGCGACAAGCATAATAGCANNAGTAAGTCGTGTCATTTAACAACGTCGGTTATAAGGTGTCCTACCCCTATGAAGTTAAAGTCCTCTTTGGCTTTTATCTGCCAAAATGAAGGACTAAAGGCAAGGCGCTGAGCGGAATGCTTTCCATTTTTCTCTCTCATGAAGCATCTGATCGTGTAAATCTATTTTAGCGCAAACGTTTGCTCATTGAAAGACTTTTTTACAGCACAATTTCGTCACTATGTGGATTTACTGTAAAGAATATTCATATTTAATTTCTTTCTGAACTTTTTCCAAAATCATGGAATTAAGAATAAAAATTCTCTCAAATCTATACGTAATAGAATTTTAAAATATAGCAGTACCCCCCAGGGGAGGCACTGCTATATTATTATTATTCTTAGTGGTTTTGCTCGATATTTTGCTTGATTTGCTCAACAGCAGAATCAAGTGCAGCTTTAGGCTCAGCTTTGCCAGTTACAACAGTTTGCAATGCACTTGCCATAGGCGCCCAAACTTCACCCATCTGCGGGATGTTCGGCATTGGAACTGCATCTTGTGTTTGAAGAGCTACTGCTTTTGCTCCTTCATTCTCTGCGATTGCAGGGTCTTCAACCAATGCTACGTTAGTTGGAACTTCTTTTGTTTGTTCGAAGCGGTATTTTGCATTTTCATCGTTTGTGATGAATTCCAAGAATTTAGTTGCCCACTCTTGGTTCTTAGAATAAGAAGAAATGTGCCAGCCTTTAACACCCATGAAAGTTTTCATAGCTGTTCCATCCTCGAACTTAGGAAGCGGAGCTACACCAAAGTCGATTCCAGCGTCAGCCATGCCGCCAAATGCCCATGGTCCATTCATTACTGAAGCGACATTTCCTTCATTGAAAAGTCCGTCCATAGCAGAACCGCCGTTTTCGCCGATGATTCCGTTAGGGAATAGCTTTTCAGTATACCATTTCTGGATGTATTCAGTACCTTCAACAGCACCTTCATTATTCAAACCAATATCTGTAGGATCAAGAGCTCCATCTTTTTCACCGAAAACATATCCGCCGTTGCCACCGATTGGAGCGTGTGCGAAGTAGAAGTTATCCCAAAGCGCAAGGAAACCGAATTTGCCATCTTTAGTGTTAGCTTTTGAAAATTCGTAAAGTTCTTCCATAGTTGCAGGAACTTCATTCATCAGTGCTTTGTTATAAATGAACACTGGAGTTTCAGCAGATTTAGGAAGTCCATATAATTTTCCATCGAAAGATTGTGCAGAAATTGAAGATTCAGAGAATGTATTTTTAACATCATCGCTAACATTCAGTTCAGCGATATGACCTTGAACTGCTAACTCACCAATTTGGTCATGTGGAAGAGTAATAATGTCCGGGCCAGTTCCAGCAGGGCCATCCAGACGGATTTGTTCTTTCATTTTTGTAGCCATTTCAACTTCTTGGAACTCGATTTTGATTCCGTGTTCTTTTTCGAAGTCAGCAGCTACCTTTTCAAGCCAGCCAGACTTATCTTTATCTTCCCAAACAACTAGCTTTTCTGGTTTTGAAGCATCCTCTGTTTTCTCGCCAGTGTCTTTTGAACCTGTCTCTTCTTCTTCTTTAGGTCCACAAGCTGCAAGTGCGCCAATCATTAAGACTAGCATCATGAAAATTGAAAGTGCCTTTTTCATGTGAATAACCCCTCCTAAAATGTTTATACTTTTTAATTGTGCATAACGTCCTACAATTTTGTGCAAACGTTTGTAATCTTGTTCGCACGTCTATGAAAACGATTGCACAACCTACTTCTTATTATAAAGACTTATACGAGTTTGACAACTAGTTTTTAAACTTTTTTTCTTAGCCAATCTATTTCGGTTAATTTTTTGTGAATCAGCTTTTTATTAATTGACATTTCAAAATCAGTGTTCTACCCTTGTTTTAATCTTTGATTTTATTAAGGCTCTTACCATAGCTCTCTTGTAATCACCATCAAAAGTGAAAAATGGCTTATGGCTTCTTCAAATACCTTTTCAGGAACATTCCAAAAAGGGCCCCGAATCTTTTGTT
Organism: Bacillus sp. (in: firmicutes); assembly: GCA_003457145.1. Classification (GTDB taxonomy): domain Bacteria; phylum Bacillota; class Bacilli; order Bacillales; family Cytobacillaceae; genus Mesobacillus. The sequence continues at coordinate 4,027 of DMSR01000435.1, read as the reverse complement.
ATGAGCTATTAATCTACTCGCAATAATTATTAAGAAAACAGAATTTACTATTGAAAGGAATGATTTCCTCTTGTTTAAAGAAGCGATTTATCACCGACCTAAAGATAATTATGCATACGCTTGCACTAATGAAGAGCTACATATCCGCATCCGTACAAAAAAGGATGACATAAGAGAGGTTTCACTCATTAACGGTGACCCTTATGACTGGACCGATAAGAAGTGGAACATCAATACTGTTCCGATGATCAAAAGTGGCACAGACCAATTATATGATTATTGGTTTGTTTCCATTAAACCGCCATTTAGAAGATTGCGTTATGGCTTCATTCTGAATGATGGCAGCGAAACTGCCTGTTTGACGGAAAAAGGCTTTTACCAGGAAGCTCCTCTTGACGACACTGCCTATTATTACACTTTCCCTTACCTGAATAACATTGACGTTTTCCGGGCGCCTTCATGGGTGAAAGACACTGTCTGGTATCAAATTTTCCCAGAGCGTTTTGGAAATGGCGATTCTTCGATAGATCCGGAAGGCACACTGCCTTGGGGCAGCACTGAACCGACTCCTTCCAACTTCTTCGGGGGAGACCTTGAAGGCGTCATTCAGAATATCGATTATCTGGCTAACCTTGGAATCACCGGTATTTATTTCACGCCAATATTCAAGGCTTATTCAAACCATAAATATGACACGATTGATTACATGGAGCTAGACCCTCAGTTCGGAGACAAAGAAACGTTAAACCGTCTGATTCAGATATGTCACGAGCACGGCATTAAAGTTATGCTAGATGCCGTATTCAATCATAGCGGCTTTTACTTCCCTCAATTCCAGGATGTATTGGAGAATGGTGAGGCATCCCGCTATAAAGACTGGTTCCACACTCGTGAATTTCCGCTTGTTATCGAGCCACGACCGAACTATGACACCTTTGCATTCGAAAAGGCAATGCCAAAGCTTAATACAGAAAACCCTGAAGTAATTGAGTATTTATTGGAAGTCGGCCGCTATTGGGTCCGTGAATTTGACATCGATGGCTGGAGACTTGATGTGGCCAATGAAGTTGATCACTCGTTTTGGAGGAAATTCCGTACAGAGGTAAAAGCAATTAAGCCTGAACTATACATACTCGGCGAAATTTGGCATGACTCAATGCCTTGGCTTCATGGAGACCAGTTCGACGCAGTTATGAATTACCCTTTTACAGCCAATATTTTGAATTTGTTTGCCCGCAATAGGATAACTGTAAAAGAATTTATCGAAAATATGACAACAGTCAATCACATGTACCCAAAAAACGTCAATGAGGTAGCATTCAACCTTATTGGCAGCCACGATACGCCTAGAATCTTGACAGAATGCGGCGGCGACCTTGACAAGGTTAAACAAATATTCACGGTCCTTCTATCATTCATTGGTACTCCTTGTATTTATTACGGAGATGAGATTGGCATGAGCGGTGCACAGGATCCAGGCTGCCGAGAGTGCATGAAGTGGAATGAAGAAGAACAGAACAAAGACATGTTCAGCCACGTTCAAAAAATGATCCAGCTTAGAAAAGAAAATCCGCTTTTGGCAAATGAAGGTGAGTTGCATTTTATCCCTTCNNGGTCGTCAATATGAGTGACAATGAAGCAAGCTACCCTCTTCCTTTTAACTTGAAGGGAAAGAAGATCACTAATTTATACACTGGTGAAGAATTCGCTGCCGAAAGTGAAGACTTGACTGCACAAATCACAGGAAATGGATTTGCGCTCATTCAGTTTTGATTTTATAAACCCCTTTTCCTGGTTTAAGGAAAAGGGGTTTGGTTATTTCAAGCATGGATAACCAGTGCGTTAAAGATAAGCTGACAAGGTTTTTACAGGCAAATCAAATGAATATCAAATTTTACGAAAAGAGCATTTATAATAGCCAGTCCCCGATAAAGCGCTTAACTTCAGAATATCATTAAATTACTCTTCTCTTTGCTCCTACAGTCTGTATATAATAAAGGCTTACTCGCATTTGTTTTGAGTCAATAATGTTTTGATTTTAATAGGATTGGCGCTNNGCTCTAATATAGAGGCGCATCAACATAGAATCCACCAAATAACAACATAGTTTTGAGACACCGGCGATAATATAAGAATAACAGCTTGGAGTTGTATGCCTATGAAAAAAACTGCTAAATTATCATTGTTTGCGATAACCTGGCCATTATTTATTGAAGTCCTGCTGTATATGCTGATGGGCAATGCGGATACATTGATGCTATCCCAGTATTCGGATAACTCTGTTGCAGCTGTTGGTGTTTCCAATCAAATATTGTCAATGGTCATCGTCATGTTTGGTTTTATCTCAACCGGAACTGCCATTTTGGTCGCTCAGAACCTCGGGGCCAAGAGGGAGGATCAGGCCGGTGAAGTTTCTGTTGTCTCTATTGGGGCAAATCTTGTCTTCGGATTGCTTCTTAGTGCAGCCGTATTTATTTTCAGCGAGTCCTTGCTTAAAATGATGGATCTGCCACCTGAATTGTTTGACGAAGCAAATGCCTATTTAAAAATCGTTGGCGGATTCTCATTCATTCAATCATTGATCATGACTGTCGGCAGTATTGTCCGCAGCTATGGATTCACTCGTGACATTATGTATGTCACTATTGGAATGAATCTTCTCAACGTTATTGGCAATTATCTATTCATTTTTGGCCCATTCGGAATCCCGGTACTCGGAGTGGAGGGTGTCGCAATCTCTACTGCAGTCAGCAGAATGCTTGGACTGGCAGCTGCCTTCTACTTGATGTCGAAACGCATGCCTGGTCCCTTGCCAATATCAGTTTTCTTCCGCTTTCCTAAGGCTCATCTGAAAAATCTTTTGAACATCGGGATTCCGTCCGCCGGGGAGCACCTTAGCTACAATAGTTCTCAAATGGTGATCACGTATTTTATCGCCACACTTGGCACCCAGGCATTAACAGCAAAAGTTTACACACAAAATGTCATGATGTTTGTGTTTTTATTCAGTATCGCGATCAGCCAGGGCACGCAAATTCTTATCGGCCACATGGTCGGGGCAAAAGAGTATGACAATGCATATAAGCGGGCGTTGGATAGCTTGAAACTGGCAATCATCATTTCTCTCGCTGCCGCTGGAGTCATTTCTTTATTTTCAAAAGATTTACTCGGAATTTTCACAGATAATCTAAGCATCATCGAGCTTGGCAGTTCCCTGATTCTTCTGACGATCATCCTAGAACCTGGCAGATCCTTCAACCTGGTTCTCATTAGTTCCCTCCGAGCAGCCGGCGATGTGCGGTTCCCTGTTTATATGGGAATCCTGTCAATGTGGGGAGTCAGCGTAACACTTTCTTATTTTCTTGGAATCTACCTAGGTCTTGGCCTGATCGGCATCTGGATTGCCTTTATCGCGGACGAATGGCTGCGCGGCCTTTTAATGCTTTGGAGATGGAGATCGAAAGTATGGATCAAAAAAGCCTTTGTCACTGAAGCGAAGACCGGGTCTGCTGATTAGACAAATTAAGAAGCAAGCCCATTTGGGCTTGCTTTTTTAGTCTGATATATTAATATTATAGTCCCTGAACCAAATATGGATTTGGGCCAGCTGTGCCAATAGCTGTGGTCCTGTCATTAATTGACCGAACCAAGGTACCTTGAATGATGCACCTTCTGTTTCAATCATACTTTTCAGTGTATTTCTGTCAAAAAATTCATGGAGTGCACTGTTTGAATCAGTCATGAAATCGGACAGCATGCTTTGTACCGCTTGTGTGTAACCCGGGTGATGTGTCTTAGGATAGGGACTCTTCTTCCGGTACAAAACTTCGTCCGGCAGAACTCCTTCAAGGGCTTTTCTCAGGATGCCCTTTTCCCTGTTCCCATACATCTTCATCTCCCATGGAATATTCCACACGTATTCGACCAGGCGATGGTCAGCGAAAGGAACCCTTACCTCAAGGCTTGCTCCCATGCTCATTCGATCCTTCCGGTCCAAAAGTGCGGTCATGAACCAAATGATATTTAG
>DMSR01000169.1 GCA_003457145.1 Bacillus sp. (in: firmicutes) | reverse complement strand
GCTGGCGGGCAAGCCTTTTTTCAATCAAGCTTTGTAATTCTGTTATCTCCGTTCCATGACCAGTGTAAACAAGACCAATTGGATACTGCTGCAGTTTTTTCAGGGAAGCATTATATTGGACCAGTGGTTTCGGCCTCTTCGTTTCACCTGGCAGCGGCGGCTCAAGCAAAGGATTGGGCGAGATTCCTGCTAGAATCGTATCCCCAGCAATCAAAACCCCATCCTTCTCCCGCCAAAGGACAATATGGCTCTGCGCATGGCCTGGAGTCTCAATTACACGCCATCCAGGAAGTGACGGAGGAGCATCATCCTCCAAAATAGTTCCCGTTAACGATCGATTGCACGAAAATACCAAAGTCTTTGACATCACTTTGACAGATCGTAAAAAGTACTGTTGGGGTATGCCAAATTGAATAAAAATCTTTTCGTAGAACTCTTTATGTTCCCGTTCAAACTCCGGCGTCCTGTTAATCCACCTTTCATTAAGCGGATGTCCGTACACCTCAAGTGCAGACGGTAAATAATCCAGTAATCCGACATGGTCGGGGTGATCATGTGTCAAAACCACCTGCTCAATGTCTTCCGGCTTCAACTTAAGCTCGCCAAGCTGGAACTTGAACGAATTCCATGCTTCCGCCGTTTTCGTGCCGGCATCAACCAGTGTAAGTCTGTCACCTTTTATCAGATAAGCATTTACATCTCCGACCGGAAAGGGCGTCGGCAAGGTCAGTTTGGCTATTCCATCAATCCATTCTGTCATTTTTCCTGCACCTCAAAACATTATATTTATATAGGGTAACCATACTGTAGTTATTTACAATTGTTGTATTAATGGTCCTCTTAGTGTGCATAAGCATTTTTTCAATATAAAAATAAGTTTACCTTTAAAACGGCCAATTGTCATTATTTTCAGATTTCATTTTCAGAAAAAACTAAAAATTAGCATATTTCCTCTTGACAGACAGCTTGTCTTTCTTGCATAATCACTATTAAAATTTAATAAATGAAAAAAAGCATTTGAGCAAGACGAGTAGACAGGAATGGTGTCAGAGAACGGAGTCCACCGGCTGAAAGGCTCCCCCGCCCTCTTCATGTTGAACCCTACCTTGCGAGCTGCCAGGAAAACCTGGCCGTATACCGGCGTTAACGGATTGTGAGCTGCACTTTTTTCGGCATTAGCCGGGAAGTGAATGAAGGTGGTACCACGGAAGCATGGCCTTTCGTCCTTTTTATGGATGAGAGGCCTTTTTATTTTAAGAATATTTGGAGGCGATCTTGATGAAGAAGCTTGTTATTATTGGGGCAGGTTCGATGGCAGAAGCGATGATTTCCGGAATAGGGGCAAGCGGGCTTCTTCCGGGAGAGCAAATATGGGTCACGAACCGCCAGGATATAGGAAGGCTTAATCAGCTGGAACAGAAATATGGCGTAAAGGCGACGTATGATTATAATGAATTGTTCGCCAAGGCCGACGCAGTCGTCCTAGCGATGAAACCGAAGGATGCTGCCTCGGCTATTGAAGAAATAAGAACCTATTTAACAGATGGAATGCTTGTCATTTCTGTGCTGGCAGGTGTATCGACCAAGGCAATCGAGGCAGCTGCAGGGAAATCCCTCGCAGTTGTCAGGGCAATGCCAAACACCTCCGCTGCAATCGGCAAATCGGCGACTGCCCTGGCAGTGAATGACAATGTGAGTGCGCTGCAAACAGTACTTGTTAAAGAGCTGTTCAATACTGTCGGGCTGACTGCCATTGTCAAAGAATCACAGCTTGACGCTGTCACTGGTCTATCTGGAAGCGGCCCAGCCTATATCTATTATCTTGTCGAGGCAATGGAAAAGAGCGCCGTGGAAATCGGCATTGACAAGCAAACGGCAAAACAACTAATAATCCAGACACTGCTCGGAGCTGCGGAGATGCTGTCAAAGTCCGATAAGGAGCCGGCACAGCTTCGATTTGAAGTTACCAGTCCGGGTGGCACGACTGAAGCCGGCATCAGTATCCTTGATCAGCATGGAGTGCAAACAGCTTTTATATCATGCATCAAGGAAGCGACAGCCCAATCGAAAAAACTTGGCACTTTACTGGGAAATGAACTGGCAACAGGGAGCCGGCGTTTCTAAAATTGCAATTAAGCTCCGCGTTTCTATAGAATAGAGAAAAACAACAGGGACGTGTGAGCATTGCTTTTCATATTATTAACTTTAACTCTCATTATCTGGATGACAGCAACAATCGATGCGGCCATCGGATTCAGGAAGCTGGGCTCACTGGAAAAAGCAAGAGGTACGGAGACGGGACCTCTGTTGAGCGTAATCGTTGCGGCGCGTAATGAGGCTGACCGCATTAAACAGAGCATACAAAGCCAGTTGGGGCAAACTTATAAAGAAGTTGAATGGATTCTTGTCAATGACCGTTCAGAGGATGCAACCGGCAGAATGATGGAGGAACTCAAAGAATCGGATTCTAGAGTCAGTGTCGTTCATATCGACAGATTGCCTGACGGATGGCTAGGCAAGAACCATGCTCTACATCTAGGATCTCAGCATGCATCAGGAAAACTGCTGCTGTTTACAGATGCAGATGTCATATATAGTGAGGAAGCCTTTGCAAGAGCAGTTGGATATTTCATGGAACATAGCCTGGACCATATGACTGCAGCACCAGACTTAAGCGCAAAGTCATTTTGGCTAAAAGCTTTCGTTGCCTTCTTCTTATTTGGATTTTCCTATTATAAAAGACCCTGGCTCGCAAATAATCCCAGGTCTAAAACCGGAATAGGGATTGGCGCTTTCAACATGATAACGAGTGCAGCGTATGCAAAGATCGGTAAACATGAGCCAATAAAAATGAGGCCTGATGATGATTTGCAGCTTGGCTCAATGGTGAAGGAAGCCGGGCTCAGCCAGCGGATTGTCACAGCCTTGACTTTAATCGAAGTAGAATGGTATCCAAGTTTAAGAGAAGCTCTGGCGGGCCTTGAGAAAAATACTTTTGCGGGATTACATTACCAGATCAGCATGGTGCTGTTTTCAATCATAGGTGTTTTCGTTTCACAAGTATTACCATTCTTTAGCCTTTTCTCTAACAACTCATTAATCGCCTTAATCAGCGCCTT
>DMSR01000094.1 GCA_003457145.1 Bacillus sp. (in: firmicutes) | reverse complement strand
TAAAAAGGCATACGAGTAAAAGCCAATCAAGGTCGTGATGCTCTCGACGGAGAGCCCAATCGCTTTCCTTAACTCAACAGGAAATCCTTCCATCAGCTTTTTAAACTCATCTGCATCTTTTGAGAACGAAGGAAACATCGACATGAACAGGACAACTAATGCCACAAGTGATATAGTCCAAATCATCGTCGACTTTCGATAAGCCTTTAATTCATGAAGGAACATATTCATCGGCTTAGTCCTCCTTTTCGTAGTAATGCATGAAAATCTCTTCTAAGTCCGGTTCTTCTACCCATATATTCACAATTTTAATTCCAGCTATTAGTTTCATGATCGGATTGATGTTGCCCCTGAATAAGAAGCTGATTGTATTCCCATCTACTTCAATCTGGTTCACACCGACTATATTGAAATAACCCTTTTCTATTCCACCTTCCGTTTCAATCCTGAACTTTTTATACGTATTTTCCTTCAGTGTACTGATTTTCTCGACTGTTACGATCCTGCCGTCCTTGATGATCGCCACCCTGTCGCACAGCCTTTGCACCTCGCTCAAAATATGAGAGGAAAATAAAATTGTCGCACCTTTTTTGTTCTCGGCCTCAAGCAGGTCAAAGAACTTTTGCTGCATGAGAGGATCAAGTCCGCTCGTCGGTTCGTCAAGGATGATTAGCCTTGGTTCATGAAGCAGTCCCTGGACAATACCAACTTTCTTTTTATTTCCCAATGAAAGATCATCAATTTTCTTGGTGAGGTCCAGCTCCATGATTTCTGCCAGTTCCTTGATCCTTTTTGTGCAATCCTTTTTATAAAAGCTCGCTGAATATTTCAGGAGATCGATGACCTTCATATTGTCATAGTAAAAAACTTCTTATGGCAAATAACCAATATCCTTTTTTATTTCAGGGGCAGATGTGATGATATCCTTTCCAAAAATCGCCGCACTGCCGCTTGTCGGATAAATCAGCGATAACAGCGTTCGGATCGTTGTCGACTTCCCCGCTCCGTTCGGACCAATGAACCCGAAGATTTCCACCTCTTCCACATGGAAGCTTACATCCTCAATTCCCCTAGCCTTACCGTACATTTTGGTCAGATTGTTAATCTCAATCACGTTCATGCCAGACCCTCCCTTTATCAATGTTTTGTTTACATTTGAACAGCTGATGATATTATGCTGGAGCCTAAGTGTACAGATCCCATTTCCATTACCTTTTAACTAATGTTAGATTGGGTTTTTTGATTTATTAACGGTTAGGGCCATTTTATCCACGGCTGAATCACTTTTATTAACGGTTAGGGTAGGTTTATTCACGGTAGAACACCTTTTATTAACTGTTGGATCTGTATTGTTGTCAGTTAGCTTAATCGCTTACAGGTTCTTATAAAATGACCGTTTCAGCATTTCAATGTAAATTTCAGCTTCTTTAAAGGCGTCATCGAATTCAGTAAGCCCCTTGTTGAGTTTTTTTGCTTTTTTGAGCTCTTGGTTACCGAAACCTTCCAATGTCCACATGATGACATTGATGGTTCTTGGGATGTCCGTCCCTTCATGGAATTTCGAAAGATCGATATTCTCGAATAATTTACTGTAACTTGATTGCATCAGCTCAGTATTTGTGCTGCTTAATTCATCTTTGACTTCCTCTGCATTTTCCATTGATGCAGACATCATAAAATCGAATATTTCGGGATGCCTTATCATTAGCCTGTTTTTTAGGATCATTAAATTCTTCAGCCTCTCAAATATATCGCGCTCGCTGAAATCCAGCTCATTGAAGAACTCCTCCATTAACACCTCGATAAAATAGTTATATAAAAAAAAGTACAGTTCTTTTTTATTGTTGAAGTAATGAAATAGGAGGCCTTTGGAAATTCCCGCTGATTTCACGATTTCATTAGTGGAGGCATTCTCATACCCTTTTTGGGCAAATTCCTTAAGAGCCGCATTAAGGATTCGTTCCTGCTTTTCTTGATTTAGGCTAAAAAATTTTGAAGACATTTTACCCTCCTTATTATCTCATTGACCAACTTGGTCAATTTCATTGTATTCCCTATTGACCACTTCGGTCAACATTATTTTTAACCATTTTTTCGACATAATAAAAGGCTGCCCTATCGCCCGATAAGACAGCCTGGAATTCACTCCATTTTTCTGATTACAGCTCTTACCGGACTTCCATCTGCGTGCTCGAACGGGAGTGGCAAAGCTGCTAGTTCATATTCGCCAGGGAGTATTCCTTCCAGCACCAGTCCTTCAAGAATGTGAATGCCATGAAGGTTCAGCTCATGATGGGCCTTCAATTCCTTGCTGTCTAGCGCGTCGACTGAAGGCAAATCAAGCCCTAGCAATTCAACTCCCTGCCTGGCAAGGTATTCAGCCAAATCAGACTCAATATGCGGAATTGATTCTGGAAAAACCGTCTTGTTCTCCCATGAATCGGTTCTAATCAATAACCGCTTGACCCCTTGTAAATCTATATCCTTGAATTCTTTGATTCCTATACTTGTCAGCCCAGGGAGATGAATGATTCTGGCGATGCCAATATAAAGATTGAAATCGAGGTCGATGACCTTTTTCCCATCATTATCGAAATGATAAGGAGCATCAATATGAGTTCCAGTATGTGTACTCATCGTCACCTGCCCAACATTCACTGACCCGCTTTCCTCCATGCTCCAGCTGACACTATAATTAAAAGGCGTATCACCAGGCCAAACAGGAATTTTGTCATTAAGCACTTGTGATATATCTATCCATGAACCCATTCTGTTCCCTTCTTTCTTTTGGCATCTGAAAAATCTTCAATTTTGAACTATTAAAGCTTCGTTCTCAAGCTCCAAAGTTCAGGGAAAAATCTATGGTCGACTACCTTTTTCAGGTATGAGACACCTGCAGATCCTCCGGTTCCCTGCTTGTGGCCAATGATCCTTTCGACGGTGCTCATATGATTAAAACGCCATAATTGCTGCTGACTGCCGATATCGACCAATTTTTCAGCTAACTCATATAAATCCCACTGTTTCGCTTCCGCCTTCCCTTTGCTGATCTTTCATCACCGAAGCCTCCTTCTATTACAATAGAACTTCCGTCCCTCATTGCTAGCAAACTAGTGATTATATATTACTACGCAATGACCTCACGCTGATTGCTGAATTTCTCATACAGTTTCCTATCCATGATTTCTTTCAATACCTGTACCGAGTTCCAGACATCTGTATAAGAAGTGTAAAACGCTACAGGAGCAAGACGGACGATGTTTGGTGCACGGAAATCCGGAACAATTCCTTTTTCTTTAAGCGCCTTACATATCCGTGCAGCCTCAGTGTGTTCAAGGCTTACATGGCCGCCCCTCTTTAAATCTTCAACCGGGCTGCCGAGTTTAAAGCCTGCATCAGCAAGTTCGTGCTCAATTAAATCCATCAAATAACGATTGATTCTCAAAGATTTATTGCGAATCTTTTCGATGCCTGCTTCTGCAAACATCTCAAGCGACCCTAGCAGAGGTGCGAGGCTTAACACATGAGGAGTGCCAATCTGGTAAGCGCCAGCTGTTTCCGCAGGTGTCAAAATATGCTCCATATCAAATTGTTTATCTTTTCTAGAACCGAACCAGCCTGCAAGTCCAGGCTCTGTGCCGAAGTGCTTTGAGTTCACATATAAACCGGCAACCGCCCCAGGTCCTCCATTCAAATGCTTATAATTGCACCAGTATGCAAAATCTACTCCCCAGTCCGAAAAGGAATGCGGAATTGCCCCTATTGAATGGCAGCCATCAAAGCCAATCAAGATCCCGCGTTCATGGGCGGTCCTTGTCAACCTCTCCATGTCCAGGACTTGTCCGCTGCGGTAGAGGACGGTTGGAAGCACGATAAGGGCAATCTCGTCTGTCATAGCTTCAATCAAGTCCTCCTCATCAAGAAATCTCCCATCCCTGCTTTTCACCCTGACAAGGTGTGTATCAGGATCAAATCCATGAATCCGCAGCTGGCTTTGAAGCGCATAAATATCAGAAGGGAAATTCAATTCATCAGCGAGGATTTTTGTCCGCTTTCCCTCTGGTTTATAAAATGTGGCCACAAGCTGGTGAAGGTTCACCGTTGTGGACCCGCTTACAATGACCTCCTCAGGCAAAGCACCAACAAGAGGGGCAGTCAATTTTCCTAATTTTTCAGATAAGTAGAACCAGGGATGCCTGCCGTCCATCCAGCCATCGATGCCGTTCTCTTTCCAGTCAGCCAGTGATGCAAGCAAGGTTTTCTCCGCCCGTTTGGACAGCAGGCCAAGAGAGTTGCCATCGAGATAAATAGAATCCGGCTTTAAATAAAACTCCTGGCGGAAAGAGGCCAGTTCATCTTTCCGATCAAGTAAAGCAGCAAACTCCGCAGCAGGTTCGAAAGAATATGCCTTCATTAAAATCTCTCCATTCTTATTTACACTATAGAAATCGTAACAAAGAACTGAAGCAAGCGTCAATAAAGGGTCAGATCACTCAGGAAAACAAGTGTAAGGAGAATTTCCTTTTCAGTTAGGCTCTGTTAGAGCCCAATGTTGATTTTAGCATCCTGTTGATTGTAGTGGAAAGCGCGTAGACTCTTGCGGGAATCAGCTGGACAGCTGAGACCTAGGTTGAAATGGTCCACGCATGGGATCAATTAACCCCAAGGAGTGAAACGACGAGGAGGCTCAGCGTCAGCCCCAAGAAGAATTTGCTGGAGTATTTTTCATCATTCTTCCACGGAAAGCGAAGGGCTTGCAGCGAGAATCAACAGACTAATTTAACAGAACATTCAGTCAATAACACTAAAAACCAGCCTCTAACTTGGAGGCTGGCCTGGTCTGTACGACAGTCTCTACGCAAAGCGATAATAAATCAAAACAAAAGTTGATAGCACGAAGATAAAATTCAGGAAGACAAAGATGAATTGGTCCGTCCTTGTTTTGTGCATTTTAATCGGCGGATTGTAGAAGGAGACTCCTTCAATGATGAAGATAATCAGCACAATATGAATCATGAAATGGCCTATCACTTCTGTTGTTCCAAATAACATGGTTGTCATAATGAAGATCACAGTGACAACAAACCCTAACACTCTGTTAAGGATGCCCACTACAAGCAGATAACCGACAACAAATTCAACGAATGCTGCCATAACAATAAATGCGGCAGGGTCGAATCCAAAGGTAGGCACATTGTGGCTTGCCACAATATCAAGGGACATTGTTGGATATACCCATTTTTCTACAGCAACCCAGCAAAGCGAGAGACCGGTTCCTAAATATAAAAAAGGAAATCCAACTGTTTCCAACCTTGTTTTGCCTACGAGAAGCACGCCAATAATCGCCAAATAAAAACCGTAATCAAGCATATCAAATATTCCATGCTGGATGGATACATAAACAAACAAACCTAATAATATCCCTGCACCCAATTTTGTGAAGATATGGTTCGGAATCAGCAGAAGCCCAATTGTAATCCAGACTAAAATGGTCATTAAAGTTGTATCAACTAGGATTTCTGGAGCAAATAAAGTACCATTAATGATTTGGATGATCAGCGTTAACGCTGTTCCATACTTTAACAAGTACCGTGAATATTTTCTGAATCCTGAAAGAAAGTCATCCCACTTCCTTATAAATGGCCATTCCGCGGTTCTTGGAATAATTAATGTTAAAGACGCAAGTACGATGGCAGCTAGTAAAGAAAGGACCATAAATAGAGGCGATAAAATGTTTTCAATCGACTCTTTCTGGGCCGCCACTTCCGTAAACCATTTTACATGTGCTTTTGTATATAAAGGTGTTAGAACCAGGCCTAACCCTGTTATAATGAATAGCACTTTTTTCATATCACAATCCCCCCTTCAAATAGTGCATTAAACAATACCATTAAATTATTTTCTGATTAACAGTTGGCCATTATGTAAGCAATTCAATCCTAATTTTTACTTATTATCTAATTAAGCTTCCCTTTCAGCACATATAACATGCCCCTGATGCTTTTTTAATTGATGAATAGTGGGTATATTGATAGAAAGAAGTAAATTAATTGAAATTAAAGGACGGTGGGAAAGAACTGTGGGTCGCCTAATATCACTATTAATACTATCATTCATAATCTATATATCCTGGCCTTTTATATCAGACACCGAGGAATTATCTTCAGTTGAGGACTTTAAAACTGAATTTCAATCCCTTAAAGACAATCCCGAGCTCTCTTCCGCCCTTGAAGCGGTGAATAATGGCTTAAACCAGATTATTGGCCAGCTTAATTCAACGAAAGAACAGCTGACCCCAAATGGGCAAACTGATTTTCCTAAGGTCCAAAAACCTGATTTGGAAACACCTGCTGAGCAGACCTTTTCCATTCACAACATTGAAATAGGGGAAGCGAAAAACGAAGTAGAAAATCATTTGGGCAATCCGCAAAGGGTTTCCGTTAATGAATACGGGACACAATGGCATGCCTATCATGAAGGTTTCCAGAATTTTATCATGGTTTCTTACGGCAAGGATAATAAAGTCAATGGTCTATATACAAACCAGGATTTGATTGCTTCCAGGAATGGAATAAGCTTTGGGAGTTCGAAAGAAACAGTTCGCGCAGAGTTTGGTGAGCCCTTAACGAAAATAATAAAGGGCCTTACACATCTACAGCTCCAACAAGGCCGTGATTATGATGTTTACCAGCAGGGTGGGAGCTATATCACCATCTTTTATGATAAACACAGCAATAACTCGGTAACCGCGATCCAGCTCATCAGCGAACAATTGGAACAAAACAAATCTGGTTTTTATACAAAAGCCAGCGAGCCCCTGAAAGAAGGGTTAGAGCTTCAATTATTTGACCTGACCAATGCATCCAGAGTAAATAATGGGCTTTCAATACTTAAATGGGATGACAGGGTTAGGGAAACCGCCCGGAAGCACAGCAAGGATATGGCCGAAAATGAATATTTCAACCACACGAATCTTGAAGGGAAGTCACCTTTCGACAGGATGGCTGAGGATGATATTGTCTTTGCAGTTGCTGGTGAAAATTTAGCCTATGGACAGTTCAGCAGCATCTTTGCCCATGAAGGACTGATGAACTCTCTTGGCCATCGCGAAAATATTTTAAAGCCCGAGTTTGAGTTATTAGGAGTCGGAGTTGCATTTGGTAATAAATCTCAACCCTATTTTACAGAAAATTTTTATACAAAGAGAATGTAAAAAAGCCGCTTGATTTTGAAATCAAGCGGCTTTCTTATGAATTATTTTACGCGGGGGAAGCCGAAGCCAGATGCATAGTCGTCACCTGCTGCTGCTCCTGAACCTCCAAGGATGTCATTAGCCTTCGCACGATTCTGAAGTTCCGCGCGAAGCTGAGTATGGCTCATGCTTGGATTGGCTGCCCAAATCTTTGCTGCTAGCCCTGAAACGTGTGGAGTTGCCATCGATGTACCGCTGATGGTATTATACGATCCGTCGAACCACGTCGATTCAATTGCCCTTCCTGGTGCAGACAGTTCAACATCACGCTCCTGGATAACAAAGTCACCGTCCGTGGCAGGATTTCCGCGGGAGGAGAAGTCAGCGACACGGTATGTACCGTTTTCCTGAACATCTTCAAGTGCCGCTACAGCCACTGCATTAACAAGAGCCCCCGGATAACCGATTGTATCACTGCCAGGTCCGCTGTTGCCAGCTGCCGCAACAACAAGGACTCCTTTTCCATACGCATAATCAACTGCATCAGCAATCAATGTACTCTTGCTGCTGGATCCTAGCGACATGGAAATGACTACTTTTGAACCTGTACGGACTGCTTCGTCTGCTGCATGCTGGATTGCTCCTGCGATGTCATCTGAATAGCCTGATCCCTGGTCATTCAATACTTTATATGCCCAAAGGTCAGCTTCCGGAGCAACTCCGTAAATTCCCAGGCCAGTTCCACCGTGAGCCAAGACTGTTCCCGCAACATGAGTTCCATGGCCGTTCTTATCTGTACAAGAACCGTTTACCAAAGGAGACCTTCGGTTAGTAAAGTCCTTGCATTGTTCATCACTGCCTGCTAGATCGGCATGGCTTACGTTGACCCCTGTATCCAGGACTGCAACCTTGATGCCGTTACCTCCAGCAGTTGACTGAATACTGCTGTCATTATAGATCGCTTCCATTCCCCATGGTGTACGATCAGATGGTGCTGACTGTGCATCAGATCCAGGCTTGGCTTCTAACTGCACTTTTGATACCGTTTCAACCTTCAGATTCTTGTTATTTAGCAGGGCCTGGTATTGTTTTGCATTTACTGTAGTTGTAAAACCATTTGTTCCAAAATCCCATCTTGTTCCGTATTGGTCCTTTGCCTTCGACTTTTCAGCTGCAGGCCCCTGAACTAATACTCGATAGGAATCCTGGGCTTCAGGTGCCTGGCCAAAAACCCCTGCCGTGAACATCGAGAACCCCATTGTCATGCTTAGTAGTGCGGCGCTAAGTACTTTTCTTTTCTTCATCCAACCACTCCTCTGCATTTATTAATCCACAGCTCTTTTAAGCTGCACCTATATTATATTCTTAATTTTCAGATATTATAAATATGCTATTCTATTCATTTTTAAGCCTTTAGAATCAGGTTAAATAGCACTAATCAATAAAAGTCGCATGTAATACTACCTATTTTAAAATTTTCCCAACCCCTAAAGAACTAAAAAAGGCGCCCAAATTTATGGGCACCTATTAAATCAAGGAAAACTACTAGGTTTATATAAAGAGCAGCAAGCTTACAGCCATCACAGCCATGCCTGCTACTAAACCGTAAATCGCAAGATGTGACTCATCATATTTTTTTGCTGCAGGCAGTAATTCATCTAGAGAAATGAACACCATTATTCCAGCCACGGCTGCGAATATAACTCCGAACATAATATCATTTAAGAATGGCATCAGGAATAAGTAGGCTACAAGCGCACCGATTGGCTCTGAAAGCCCTGACAGGAATGATAGCTTAAAAGCTTTTTTCTTATCCCCAGTCGCAAAGTAAACCGGAACAGAAACGGCTATTCCCTCTGGTATATTGTGGATTGCGATCGCCACGGCAATTGCCACGCCAAGCGCAGGATCCTGTATGGCTGTCGTAAAAGTCGCAATCCCTTCAGGGAAGTTATGAATGCCAATTGCCAGAGCAGTAAAGGTTCCCATTTTTAAAAGGGCTGCATCTTTAACAGCTTTATCCGGCTGGTTCATATCCTCGACCGTTTTGAGTTCATGAGGATTTCCCTGCTTCGGAATGAATTTATCAATTAGGGCAATTAAGAGAATACCGCCAAAGAATCCACCGACTGTGGTCCAGTTCCCTAATTGCACACCCATCGCCGCNNTGATTGAAACATAAATCATGACGCCTGCCGAGAACCCCAGCGATATCGATAGAAATTTGGTGTTCGTCCTCGATGTAAAAAAAGCCAGTAAACTTCCTATTCCTGTTGCAAGGCCGGCAAATAAAGTCAAACCAAATGCAAATAGAATTTCATTCATTACTTCTAATCTCCTTTTCGAAATGTACTTATATTAAATTTTGTCCAATCACCAAAAAGTTTCCCTTAGTCAACTTTTTGGTTAGAACAACTCCTATTGTTTAAACAATATATGCACTTGTTTTTAAAAAGTTTCCTTTGGTAAACATTTTATCCTAAAGGCAACTTAAACTGCAACATTTTAATTTCAATTCTGAATATTAATCTAAGAAGATAAAACTTCCACAAAAAAAGAGGGCGCCCCAGCCAATTTCTTGGGACACCCTCAGACTGTTGACAAACTGGTTGAAAGGGCAGTTTGTCTTAAATGAGTACCTTATTCATTTTAATGTTTTTTTAGCACTGCCTTTCCTAAGTACTTAGCCCGCAGTGTTGGCCGCTAAAGTAACTTCGATACTCAACTGTTCACCATCGCGGTATATTTTCAATTCGGCTTTTTCACCTGTTTTTAATTCTGTATACATATATCTTCTTAAGTCAGCCGAGTTCCCGACCTTCTCACCATTAATAGCAACGATGACATCCTGTTCCTTCAGCCCTGCTTTGAAA
>DMSR01000378.1 GCA_003457145.1 Bacillus sp. (in: firmicutes) | reverse complement strand
GACAGGTGCCATTCAGGCGATGAACTTAGGGACATCCATTCTATCCAAAGAAACGATTGAGAAGACAGCTGACTTCCTGCTGACAAAGCCGGTTACGAGAACTCAAGTGATTACTTCGAAGCTTCTGGCAGCATTGGTTTCACTGGTGATAACAAATATTGTTTTTGTATCGGCGACGTTCTTCATAGCTTCCTTCGTGGCAACAGACGAATTTAGCAAACAATCATTATTTCTCATCTCTATTACACTATTTTTTATCCAGCTGATGTTCCTTGCCCTTGGAATCATTGTCTCAGTCGTTTTTCCGAAAATTAAATCGGTTCTCACTGTATCGCTTGGCGCAGTATTTGGATTTTTCATGCTCGGGATGGTCAGTTCGACTACTGATGATGCTGCCATGCGGTATTTAACACCATTTAACTATTTTGACTCAGCATATATCGCAGAACACACTGGGTACGAACATTCATTTTTATTTGCAGCCGTTATTTTCTTTGTGTCAGCGATAGCAGCCAGCTATTTCTTGTACGCGAAAAAGGATGTTCATTCGGTTTAGGGAGGAGGTTGAATCATGAATATTTTCAGAAGGGAAATGAAANNCGACGCAACCATGAAGATGACGCAAATACTCCAGATTATTAATATTTTCAGAAGGGAAATGAAAGCCAATCGAAAATCATTAATAATCTGGAGTATTTGCGTCATCTTCATGGTTGCGTCGGGCATGGGGAAGTATTCGAGTCTCGAGGGTTCTGGGCAATCAATGAATGCGTTAATGGCAGATATGCCAAAATCGATGCAGGCAATCATGGGTACGGGTTCATTTGACTTGTCAAAGCCAATTGGGTACTACGGTGTGCTATTTCTATACTTGGCTGTTATGGCGGCGGTTCATGCTGCTATGCTTGGTTCGAATATCATCTCAAAGGAAGAACGAGATAAAACGGTTGAGTTTTTATTGGTTAAGCCTATTTCCAGACATAGGATGATTACTTCAAAACTGTTAGCGGCACTAACTAATATCGTCCTGTTCAATCTGGTGACATTCGGTTCCTCCATCTTAATGGTACAGAAATATGCAGAGGGTGCATCCTTGGCTGGTGACATAACGAGGTTAATGGCAGGAATGTTCTTCATCCAGCTGATTTTTTTGGTCATGGGGACAGCGGTCGCGTCCGTCTTTAAAAATGCCAAAAAGGCAGCTTCCCTTTCAACGGGCATCCTGCTGCTTATGTTCATCCTGTCTATTGGGATTGATATGAATGAAAAACTTGATGGTTTAAGCATTTTTACACCCTTTAAATATTATGATGCTAAGAATATATTAACTGATGGCAGACTTGATACATTATACCTTGGTTTATCAGGCGCCATTATTCTTGTACTGACGGTCGCCACTTACACCTTTTATCAAAAAAGAGATATGAATGTTTAACAAAAAGTCCCGGTTATCCGGGACTTTTTATGTTCAAAAGAATGTTATTGCATTTTCACATATTGTTTGGAATGCATCAATAAATGACGAGTGTCCAGATGCTATAATTTTTATATAGTCTTTGACGAAGGAGGAGCAGGTTTTGAGTAAATTAATAACGTTTCTTTTTGTGCTTTCTGCTTTTTTTGTGATTGGATTAGAGGGGTATAAAATGATAAAAACAGCTGAAGACGCAAATACAGAAAAGTCCCTTGCCCTTGCAGAACAAAGTACCGATCGTCTTTATAAGGAAATGGAGCTTAATATTCAATTAGTAAAAAAAGACGGACTTTTAATTCCATTAGATGATACAAAATTGAGCCATGTGGAAAGTCTGTATGAAAAAGCAGGGAGTTCTTCTGGGAAATTCCAGAAGAGGCTAACGAGCCTTGAGACAAAAATATTTGAGATGAATCAATATCAGTCAGCGATTGATAAAGCGGGCGAACTTGATGCAATGATTGATCAATTTATAAACAAACCAGAATACAAAAAAACAGATTTTGATGATTTGATCCTGCTCAAAACAGAAGTAGCCAGTATAAGGGCAGGGTTCAATGCCATTCATCATATAGGACTAAAAGAGATTTTAAGCCAGAAATACATCACGGAAGCAAGTCAGCTGGATAAATACTAATCTTACTAATAATAATCATAGAATAGGTGAGCGAAATGGAAAATAAAAAAGTAATAGTTGTCGGCGGCGGGATCACAGGATTAGCAACGGCGTACTATCTGCAAAAGCAAGCAAGGGAAAAATCGATCAAAATTCAGATAAAATTGATTGAAGCGAGCGACCGCCTTGGAGGCGTGATCAGCACCGTAAAGAAGGATGGGTTTGTGGTTGAAAAGGGACCCGATTCAATTATTGCCAGAAAAAAGAGTGCACTGAGATTAATTGAAGAGGTCGGGCTTCAGGACAAGATCATTTCTAATACTGCAGGTAAAAGCTTTATTTTTGCTAGAGGAAAGCTGCATACCATGCCAGAAGGTTCATTTATGGGCATACCGACGAAGGTGACGCCATTTGCGCTCTCAGGCTTGTTTTCGCCTTTAGGAAAACTGCGGGCGGCGGGCGATTTCATTTTACCAAAAGGGGAAGTGAAGAAAGACCAGTCACTTGGTGCTTTTTTCCGCAGGAGGCTGGGAGATGAGGTTGTAGATAACTTAATCGAGCCATTATTGTCCGGAATCTATGCGGGTGATATCGATGAACTGAGTCTGATGGCCTTATTCCCGAATTTTTATGATATTGAACAGGAGCACCGGAGCCTTGTGGTTGGATTGAACCGGACAATGCCGAAGCCGCCTAAGACCGTAAAGAAGACACCTTCCAAAAAAGGAATGTTTATCTCTCTTTCAACAGGTCTCGAGGAGTTGGTGCACCAGGTCGAAAAACGCCTCGATCAAGGAACGGTTCTAAAAGGAACAGGTGTGGAAAAGGTGGAGAAGGCGGAAGGAGGTTACCAGGTAACTCTCGCGGATGGCACATCTGAACAGGCTGACAGCGTGATTATAGCAGTTGACCACTTTCATGCCCAGCGTATGCTTTCTGACCATTCATTTATGGATGTCTTCAAAGATATGCCTTCCACCTCGGTTGCTAACGTGGCGATGGCATTCCCGAAATCGGTGATCGAAAAAGATATCGATGGAACAGGCTTTCTTGTCTCAAGAAACAGCGATTTCAGGATCACCGCCTGTACATGGACACATAAGAAGTGGCTTGGGACCTCACCGGAAGAT
>DMSR01000307.1 GCA_003457145.1 Bacillus sp. (in: firmicutes) | reverse complement strand
CTTATCAAGAGAGGCGGAGGGACTGGCCCTATGAAGCCTCGGCAGCGGAATCCAATCGGAGGACTGTGCCAAATCCAGCAAGCAATAGCTTGGAAGATAAGAAGAGAAGTTTTTCCTGTATTATGCAGGCATGCCCTCTTCTTGTTTTCGAGAAGAGGGCTTTTTGTTTTTGGCTCTGTTAAAGCCCAATGTTGATATTTTAAACCTGTTGATTGAAGTGGAAGGCGTGTAGACTCCTGCTGCATCAGCTGGACAGATGAGACCTAGGTTGAAATGGTCCAATTGAGGGGCCAATTAACCCCGCAGGAGTGAAACGACGAGGAGGCTTAGCGCCAGCCGCAAGAAGAGTTTGCTTTTAAAAAGCCGGCAGTAGATTCTTCCGCGGAAAGCGAAGCGCCTGGTACGAAAATCGCCAAATTTAACAGAACCTTGAGCATCATTACCCATGAATAAAAAGGAGGAAGACAGATGATTGCTTTTCAGCAAGTAAAAAAGGTATATGAGAGCAGCGGACAAAAGGTAGCAGCTCTGAATGGTATTGACTTAAAAATTGATGAAGGCGAAATATACGGTGTGATCGGGTTCAGCGGAGCGGGAAAAAGCTCACTGATCCGATGCGTAAATTTATTGGAACGACCTACCTCTGGGCAGGTCATTGTCGATGGAAACGACCTTACTTCCCTTTCAGTAAAAGAGGTTCGGGAGATTAAGAGAAATATCGGTATGGTCTTTCAGCATTTTAATCTGTTAAACTCGAAAACTGTTTTTGATAATGTTGCAATGCCGCTGGTGCTGGCAAAGCTTCCTAAAGCACAAATTAAACAACGGGTAGTTCAGCTGCTTGAATTCGTCGGCCTGGATGATAAAGCAAACAATTACCCGGACCAGCTTTCAGGCGGCCAAAAGCAGCGAATTGGGATAGCCCGGGCATTGGCAACACAGCCAAAAATTCTGCTATGTGATGAAGCAACCTCTGCACTTGATCCGCAGACAACCAACTCCATCCTTCAGCTTTTAAAAAAAATCAACATTGAGTACAACATCACCATCTTGATCATTACTCATGAGATGTCGGTCATTAGGGAAATCTGCGACCGGGTTGCCGTCATTGAGGAGGGAAAAATCATTGAAGAAGGTACAGTATTTGATGTCTTTTCCGCGCCAAAGACCAAAACAGCCAGAAATTTTGTCAGCTCTGTAATGAATGACGCCATACCTGATTCAGTCCGGCAGATCATTGAAGGACATTCCGGACTGCAAAAGGTATTCCGGATTAATTTTGTCGGCGAGTCCGCCGGCCAGCCGCTCTTGTCCCAGCTCGCAAAGAAATTTGATGTCGATGTCAATGTTCTTTTCGGGAATATAACCGAGCTTCAGGGGATTCCATTTGGAAATCTGATTGTCGAGTTTCAGGGAAGTGATAAGGAGATATTGCGGGCACTTAATTTTATCAATCAGTTAAAAGTAAGCATAAAGGAAGTGAAAGCACATGCTAGTTAATTCAGAACAAATTATTCAGGCCCTGATTGAAACACTGCAAATGGTCACCTTTTCACTGCTGTTTTCCGCTGCGCTTGGTGTTCCGCTTGGAATTGCGCTGGTCGTCACCAGGAAAGGCCATTTNNGTCGGGTAATTGGAATGATTGCCATTTGCTGGAAAATGCTCCAATTTTCAATGTTCTTAACAGTTTCATCAATGTATTCCGGTCTGTCCCATTCATTATCCTGCTGGTGGCAATCATTCCAATTACCCGACTAATTGTCGGTACATCCATTGGAACTGCAGCTGCAGTTGTTCCGCTTGTTTTCTACGCGGGGCCGTATATTGCAAGATTGGTAGAGAACTCTCTTCTAGAAGTAGATCCGGGAGTAATCGAGGCAGCTGAATCTATGGGTGCCACACCCTGGCAGATCGTTTTCAAATTCATCATCCCTGAAGCATTAAGTTCACTGATTCTCGCTTTCACGATTGCAACAATCGGGTTGATTGGAGCATCGGCCATGGCTGGAGCAATCGGCGGCGGCGGTCTTGGCGACTTAGCTATTACATATGGATATCAGCGGTTTGATACGCAAACCATGCTAATAACAGTTGGTATTTTAATTGTGATGGTTCAGGGACTGCAATCCTTTGGCAATATAACAGCAAAAAAAATCAGAAGAAGATAAACAGGAGGAAAATAACATGAAAAAACTACTAGTAACTCTTATCATTTTTACTTTGGCAGTGCTAAGCACAGCATGCTCAAGCTCTTCATCCTCAGCAGAAGCAGAAAAGTCAGTTAAAGTTAAACTTGGCGTAAGCGGTACGGATCACCGCGTTTGGAATTACGTCGCTAAAAAAGCTGAAAAAGAAGGAATTAAAGTTGAAATTGTAACTTTTTCAGACTATGTCCAGCCGAATATCGCTCTTGCAGAAGGTGAATTAGATGCCAACTCATTCCAGACAGTTTCTTACTTTGACGCGTTTATCAAGGAACATAACCTTGACCTTGTCCCAATCGCCACTACATTAATCGCACCGATGGGCATTTACTCAGACAAATACAAGGAGGTTAAAGACATCCCTAAAGGTGGAAAGATCGCGCTAGCCAATGAAGCTACCAACATGGGAAGAGGCCTTCTGCTGCTGCAGGAAGCTGGTTTGATCAAGCTCGAGGAAGATTTTGATGGTATTGGCTCCCTTGATAAAATCATTGAAAACCCTAAGAACCTTGAGTTTGTCACAGTTGTTGCCGGCCAGACTCCAAGAGTAATGCCAGATGTTGCAGCTTCCATCATCAATAATGGAATCGCAGTGGACGCTGGACTGACACCAAAAAAGGATGCCCTCTTCATTGAAAGCGCAACTGCAACTCCTTACATCAACATTATTGCCGTTCGGGAAGAGGATAAAAACAACAAAACCCTGAAGCGGTTAGCTGAACTTTACCAGCAGGATGATACAAAGGAGTTTATTGATAAGGAATACAAAGGCAACACCCTCCCTACCTTTGTACCGCTTAGCGAGATTGGCTGGTAATGAAATCTGGAGCCTGTTTCGGCAGGCTCAGCACTTATGTTTATCAGTCCGTTCATATCACTCTCTTAGAGTACAAGTTGATTTAAACGGATCAAAGCCAGGGTCAAGTGGAAAAGCGAGAGCTTCAGTGTTAAAGCGCTAGGAAGTCGACCTGGTAAGTAGCCCACAAGTTTAATATACTTTTAAAAATAGCTCTGTTAAAGCTTAATGTTGATTTTGTAAACCTGTTGATTGTAGTGGATGGCGCGTAGACTCCTGCGGGATCAGCTGGACAGGTGAGACCCCGCAGGAGCTTGCGACGAGGAGGCTCACCGCCAGCCCCGCGGAAAGCGAAGCGCCTGGAACGAAAATCAACAGCAGAGTTTAACCGAGCCTTAAAAATAAAAACCACAGGAGGTATAAGGATGGTGTTACCAGTAAAGTCAATCAATGAGTTAAAAGAAGTTATTTCAGAAAATGTAGAGCTTAATAAGGACCTTTATCTTTCAACCAGCCATGAAATCCATGCGCGACCAGAAATCGGAAACGAAGAGTTTTTCGCATCTGAACGGCTGATCAGCATCTTGAAAAATGAGGGCTTTGAAGTTGAAAAGGCAGTTGCAGGGCATGAGACTTCATTTGTTGCACGTAAAAAGTCCAATAAGCCTGGACCGTCAATTGCATTTCTTGCAGAGTATGATGCCCTTCCTGGAATCGGCCATGCCAGTGGACATAATATCATTGGAACAACCAGCGTAGCAGCAGCAATTGCATTGAGCAAAGTTCTCGATGAAACTGGAGGTGAAGCGGTGGTGTTTGGAACGCCCGCCGAAGAAGGAGGGCCAAACGGCAGTGCAAAAGGAAGTTTTGTAAAATACGGTCTTGTGAAGGGAATCGATGCTGCATTGATGCTCCACCCTTCTGGACAAACAAGATTGACATCCTCTTCCCTCGCTGCCGACCCGCTTGATTTTGAATACATCGGAAAGCCTGCACATGCTGCTGCCTCCCCACACGAGGGTATAAATGCATTAGATGCAATTATACAGCTCTTCAACGGAATTAACGCATTGAGACAGCAGCTTACCGATGATGTACGGATTCATGGGATCATCACCCATGGCGGTGATGCACCGAATATCATCCCAGAATATGCAAAAGCCCGGTTCTTCATCCGTGCTTCAACAAGAACAAGATTAAATGAAGTAACACGCCGAGTGAAAGCAGTCGCTGAAGGGGCAGCCATTGCTACCGGAGCAAAGCTGAACATCATAGCCTTTCAAAATGAAGTAGATCATCTTTTAGTAAACGAGCGATATAATGAGGTGTTTAAGACTGTAATTGAGGAGCTTGGTGAAATAGTCGCCAAAGGAGAAAGAGCCGGAATTGGATCAACTGATGCAGGCAATATCAGCCAGGTGGTGCCAACCATCCACCCATACATTAAAATCGGCCCCGATAATCTTGTGGCCCATACGGTTCCATTCAGAGAAGCAGCTGCATCCGTCCAAGGGGACGAAGCCCTTCTTAAAGGTGCAAAAGCTCTTGCCTTGACCGCTTTCTATCTGATTACAGACGATGCGCTTTTGGATGAAATCAAGGCTGAATTCCAGCTAAAAAAAACAGCTGAGAGTATACAATAGCCGAATCACTGATATATTCATATAACGTCAAAAAACCTTAGTATTATAACAAACTAAGGTTTTTTTCATGAAAACTACAGAAAATATTTTCCTTACTCTTCAACGGACTCCTCGATTTCATTCATTTCTTCCTCGGTTAAATTCTCGTCACCTTCTGTTGTATCCTCGGCAGGTTCGCCAGGGACTTCTGTAGTTCCATCAGGTTCAGGAGGTGCATGTTCCTCTTGCTTCAGCATCGGATCCTCTTCTGGCGGCGGCTCCTCACTGTTTCCGCAACCTCCAAGTAATAGACCTGTCCCCAAAGTGAGTGAAACCAGTAAGTTTTTAGTCTTCATGCTGTCACTCCTTCCTAATAAGGATCTATTGTACTTATTGCCTATCCATATGCTGATAAACATTTTCAAGCTGAAACTATGCGGAAAGTGAGAATAAGTAATTAAAAAACATACATAATTGATTTCTCTAAGTAAGCTTGTCCACCGATTCAGACATTTTATCGTGGTTTCCCCTGTACTTTGTCTGAAGTCGCCACCGGTTCAGACATATCGCGATTCAACTGAAGATTGTCCCTATTTCTCATAAGAAAACGACAGAGCTCGGTCAGTACTGTTCCGGCAAAGTTCCATAAGCTAGCTTCTTAATGACCTCTT
>DMSR01000399.1:6174-6329 GCA_003457145.1 Bacillus sp. (in: firmicutes) | reverse complement strand
CCGTAGCCGGGGTGGATGGCTTCAACATTTTCAGCTTTGGCTAGTCTTAAAATTTCTTCCGCATTCAAATATGATTTTTGAACAGGAGGCTCTCCAATTCGAAAAGCACTGTCAGCTTCCTTTACAAATGGCAAATCCTGATCCGCATCAGAATA
>DMSR01000399.1:0-6086 GCA_003457145.1 Bacillus sp. (in: firmicutes) | reverse complement strand
AATTCAAATGCAGAATTTTTCATGTTTTTATAATATAATAACAATAGACTGATAAATAAAATCTAAATAGTGCTGCCTATATTAAACGTATTATCTGGGTATAGATATATACATTAAATAATGGCAGTATGATTGGGGGAACGATTGTGGAGCATAAGGTTGAAAAATTAAAAATTAATTATAGGACTCTGGAAGAATTTAAGAAATTTAAGGAGTATGGCCATCAGGAGCTTTCGATGCTTGAAGATTTGGAAGCGAATATCGTAGAAAATGATAGCGACTCCCCTTTTTATGGAATATATTTCGGGGATAAACTTGTAGCACGGATGAGCTTATATAAAGTAAGTGCTCAGTTTGATCGTTATTTTGAACCAGCCCAGGATTACCTTGAGCTATGGAAACTTGAAGTATTGCCTAATTACCAGGGGAAAGGGTATGGCAAAAGCCTTGTAGAGTTTGCAAAGAGCTTCGGTTTGCCGATCAAAACAAACCCCCGGGTAAAATCACAGGAGTTTTGGGAAAAAATGGGTTTCTCTCCTGTTCAATATGATGTAGACAGAGACCGTGGTGAAAATCCACTTGTCTGGTATCTAGCTGGAGTTTCAGAACAAGTATAGTCAAAAATGCTTTTTTTCACATAGGGATTATCTTAGGATTTAAGAGCGCCTGCCGATATCCCGGCAGGCGCTCTTTTCACTCTATTTAACTATCTTCTCAAGATTGCCTTTGGAATCAACCTGAAACTTCATTTTCTGCTGTCTATCGTCTTCCTTCTGTCCTACCCTTTTTCTTGCCCGTTCCATAATATCAATCAACGCCAGGTAATCTTCTTCCATTGATTTTAACTGTGTTTCCAATTTTTCATTTTCAGCAGACAAGTAATAGATTNNTTTTCTTTATGCTCATCCAGATTATCCTGCTTGCCGGTGGCTGAGTCTGCCTTTTCATAGAGGTCATCCAGGAATTGTTTCACTGCCTCCAGGCTGATTTCTGGCTGTTTTTCTTCTGCTAGCGGCAAAGCTGCAGGTGCTTCATCCGCCGCCACATTTTGCTCTTCGGCTTTTTCAACAGGCTTAGACTGTTTTTTTGCCTCTTTTCGTTGCTTTTTAGCTAATTCTATCCCGGATTTATATTGTTTTCGCACAAAGGAATTCCATCTGAATCCACAGGCTGCGGCTGTCCTTGAAAGCTGCTTCCCTACTTCCTCGAAAGCTTTTAATTGTGTACCGCCTTCGCGGATATTACGCAAAACTACTTCAGCCAACAATAAATCTTCATCTGGTGACCAGGCATCCTGACGGGTTAACGGCATCAGAAAATCCCTCCTATTGTTTTTATTCATTCATATGCTTCTAATAGGAAAGATAGACTGATATCAGCAATAACCCTGTTAATTAATTTTTATTTTTTTCACTCATGAATTCAGCCACTTTTTTATGATGGGCTTCGCCTTCCCATAATACCGCACATTTAGAAGCCTCAGCTTCCATCCGTTCTCTCATTGATAAAAGATCCCATTTTTTATTTAATAAGCATTTATAGGCTTCCAAAACCTCTGTCTCTTTCTCTAGGCTTTCATTTAAAAATGAGAGACATGCCTCAAGTGGGTCACCATTATATATTTCATGCAAAAACCCTAGCTCCAAAAGCTCTTCCCCGGTATGTATTCTTGCATCTAGAAGCATTTTCAATGCGATATTCTGGGGCAGCCTCTCCATGAGGAGCGTTCCCCCTCCCCAGCCGGTCGTTATTGCTAAATCACCTTGGATAAACCCTGCTTTCATTCCTCTTTTCCCTATCCTGAAGTCGCAGGCAGATGCAATTTCACAACCTCCACCCACGGCTGAGCCATTAAGAATAGCAATTGTCGGCTTCGACAATACTAGAAGCTTATACAGAATACCAGCCATCCTCGAGAGCATGCCATAAGCCTGCTCCTTAGTCCTTAACATGTGAAAAGCAGTTAAATCGCCGCCTGAGCAAAATGCCTGGTCACCTGCCCCTGTGACCGCAAACACTTTTACATCCTTGTCATCAGCCATCTCAATGGCACGCTCTAGGCCAGCCATAACTTCGAAATCAATCGCATTTCTCTTTTCGGGCCTATTTATCTTAAAAAGCAAGACTCCTTTTTGATTCTTTGAAATCAGGTATGGTTCCATCTCTCTCCTCCTGCAAAGATTTATTAGTAACCTCTAAATTTTATCAATTTTCCGATATATATTAAAGAAACAACCAATTGTGAATGTGTTTGCTCCTAAATTAAAAAATTTAAAGTTTTTTCAAAAAAATACAACAAAAAAAACACAGGACGCATTTGCATCCTGTGCTTTTTCCAACAGAAAATTAGTCGTTTACAACTTCTTTTCCTTTGTATGTTCCGCAAGCCTTACATACACGGTGAGCAAGTTTCATTTCACCGCAGTTTGGGCATGCTACCATACCCGGAACTTGTAATTTAAAATGAGTACGGCGTTTTCTTTTCGCAGTTTTAGACGTTCTTCTAAATGGTACAGCCATTCTTCCCACCTCCTTAAAGAGAATAAGAAAGTTTATGAAGGCCAGTCCAACCCGGGCCTTCACGCTCTTTTTTAATCGATTAATTAGTCAGAGGAATCAGAGTCCTCAAAGAATTTTGCTAGCCCGGCAAGTCGGGGATCAAGTTTTTCTTTCTTATCTTGCTCCTCGATCACTTCCCAATCCTTACCTGACTGGGGTGCGCCTTCCTGACCAGCACCATTATCATCACAGTATACCTGCATCGGAACTTCCAGCAGCAGGATCTCCCTGATGATTGGTTCAAGATCAATGACATCGCCTTTTACTTGATAAACTTCCTCTTCGGCCTCATAATCGTGGCCATTCAATAGGAAAGTTTCGGTTGTTTCAACATCAATCGGATAATTTACGTCAACCAATGTCCGGGAACATGGAAGGATTAAATGTCCTTCTATCCGAATATGAAACGTCACTTTCGAAGCGCTTATATCGGCCCTTCCGGTAAGATGGATCGGAGAAACCTCTCGAATCGTAGGGTCGGTTTCCTTAATAACGTCCATCCGAACAAGTTCGTCGATCAGAAAGTCCTTGCTTCGATGTTTTTGTATCTGACTTATTGTCCATTTCATAAGAATCACCCCAAGGCAACAAAGGTAATTATAGCTTTCGCATAATCATTTGTCAATATTTTTTCTTTACACTATAATTTAGGCATCGAACGAAAACCGGAAGCGCCTTTTCATATCCGAAAAGTGCTGGACTGACAAACGGCCAAGCACGTGAACCAGTGGCATTGATATGTCGTTTACCCCGTAAGGCTTCATGGTTCACTGGCAGGAACGAACCAGTCAGAACTTTTGGGCTGGCGATGTGACCGGAATACTCTCGATGACGAAACTACATTCCTTTATTAACTATTTACTTATAAACAACATAATAAACATATTACCATGAAGGAGGGCAATAATGAAAGCTGTTGGTGTTGTAGTAGAATATAATCCTTTCCATAATGGACATGCTTTTCACCTGACGCAAGCTAAGGAACAGTCAGGAGCAGATATTGCAATAGCAGTGATGAGCGGTAATTTCCTACAGCGAGGTGAACCGGCTCTTGTTTCCAAATGGGTCAGGACAAAAATGGCCCTTTCTGCCGGTGTGGACATTGTGTTTGAGCTTCCCTACCGCTTTGCTACTCAAAAAGCTGAAATATTCGCTGAAGGTGCTGTTTCAATCCTTTCCGGAGCAGGCTGCAGCTCACTTTGCTTTGGAAGTGAATCAGGCAATTTAACTTCATTTAAACAGACAATCATGTTTCTCCAAAAAAATAACGAACAGTTTCAAAAAAACATAAGACTATTCACCGGGCAGGGTTATAGTTATCCAAAATCGATCGCTCTTAGCTTTCATTCTTTGTCACCCTCAGGCTCATTCATTGACATCTCAACTCCAAATAATATTCTAGGNNACTATTACAAGAAAAAGCGCTGGCTACCATGATGAGTATTTTTCCTCTGCTACTATAGCGAGTGCCACAAGCATAAGAAAAGCACTGTTCGGGACTGAAGGAGCGATGGAACTTATTACAAACCTCGTTCCACCTGCTACTTTTGACCAACTCGTGAAGTATAAGGAAGAATACGGAGAATTCCATTCATGGGAAAATTACTGGCCATTATTGAAGTATAAACTTATCCAAAGCAGTCCCTTGGAAATCAAGGAGTTTTATGAGGTTGAGGAAGGCCTTGAAAACAGGCTGTCTGCTGCCGCCGCCGCGTCTGGCTCATTCAAGCAGTTCATGGAATCCATTAAAACTAAGCGGTATACATGGACAAGACTTCAAAGAGTATGCCTTCATATCTTAACCAATACAAGAAAAAATGATATGAAAACAGCAAAAAGGACTGCAAATTATATGAGGCTATTGGGGGCGTCCAAAAAAGGCAGGGAGTATATAAGGACTGAGAAGAAAAATTTCGGCCTGGAGATTGTCTCAAAACTTTCTTCCTTTTCAGACCCTGATATCGACCTGGATATCAGGGCGTCAAACATTTACGCACTAGGCCAACAAGGTCAGGGACAAGAGCGACTTCTAGACGAAGAGTTTTCCCAGCCTCCTATTATGATGAATTCATAGCAAAAAATAAAATTTGACATAAGCATTTTTAAAAAATTATTTTATTATTTTCTATAACACACAGATTTTAGCACCCGTGATGAAGAAAATAAAAAAACCATAGACAAGCCCGATTTTCATCGAGTTTGCCTACAGCCTGAAACAAGCTGATCAGCTTGTTTTTTTCTTGAGCTTTTCCAGGTATTCTACCGCTTCATCAAAGGTATCTACTGGGATGATTTTCATTTTAGTCTTTATGTCCTTTGCTGCAATTAGTGCTTCATCATAATTAGAGCCTTCTGCACCCTTTTCAAAGGGNNGCAAAAAACAATTCAGCTCCTGCCCTATCTGCTGCAACGACTTTTTGTTGGATTCCGCCAATTCTTCCTACTATTCCATTTGGCGTGATGGTACCTGTACCGGCAATTTCATACCCTTTTGTCAAGTCTTGCTCAGTTAGCTGATTATAAATTTCCAGTGAGAACATCAAACCTGCAGATGGCCCCCCAATTTCTTCAGACTCTACATTCACTTTTGGGTCCACTTTGATTTCTTTATCATCCACAAGTTCAATCCCTACTCCCGCTCGGCCCGAACCATCTTCAAAAGCCTCAAGGGAAACTTCCACACTGTCTGTGCTGCCATTCCGCTCATAGGCTAACTGAATAACATCACCTGCTTTTTTTGAACTGACATATTCAATGAACTCATTTGAAGAGTCAAAGGTTTTTCCATCAACTTCAAAAANNATGATCACCAGGTGCTAGTTTTCCTTCCGCTGGCATATCAGGCATTACTCTTAGGACATATACTCCCTTATAGTCGTAATTCACTGGGATTCCCGCTTTTTTATAGGCAACCTCTATTGCTGCGGATTTGGAGCCTGTCATCATATGAAGCTGGCGGATGGTATATTCTTCGTCGGTTTCATTCTCGGCCCTAATATCTTCTACTGGATATATTTCCTGGTATTTACTAAACTTTGCGATGGCATATGCGTAGATATTGGCTCTGCCCATCCTGACAGTCGTTAGCATGAAGCTGCCTTCTTCCTCGTACCCGCCTTCTACTTCGATGATTGGTTCCAGATCCTTGGCCATACCAGGCTTCGATACGTAATAAGGCAAATAATAAAGTGCACTTACCATTATAAGGATGGCTGCAAGGATAGACAGCCTGATTGTAGATTTTCTGCTCATTCTGATTGGGACTCCTTCCAATGCTCGATACATTGTTTTACTTTATCTATATGCTTTCTTGCTTCTTCTTCACCCATTGCAATAATTTCTTCGATATTTGTAAATGCTCTCGAATTATACATCTCTACACGCGGCCTTATCATTATATCGGAGGCAACCTCACGATTCGCAACAAGCTCCATCTGCATAATATCTATGCTTTGCATGATCACATCAAAAATTGAAGTAATCTCTGTGTTAACTTTAACATTTGAGACATCGACTGCGATAACAAT
>DMSR01000420.1 GCA_003457145.1 Bacillus sp. (in: firmicutes) | reverse complement strand
TTGCTTCATTGATACGAAAGGTGCTTATCCTGGTAAAGCCGCCGAAGAACGCGGACAGAGTGAGGCGATTGCCCGCAACCTTTTTGAAATGGCCGGTTTGAAGGTTCCAGTTGTTTGTATCGTCATTGGCGAAGGCGGAAGTGGCGGCGCTCTTGCACTGGGTGTTGGAAATTATATTCACATGCTTGAGAATTCAACTTACTCAGTAATATCTCCTGAAGGGGCTGCAGCAATACTTTGGAAGGATTCAACCCTTGCGAAAAAAGCTGCTGAAACAATGAAAATTACTGCTCCTGATTTAAAAGGTTTAGGAATAATTGACGAAATTATCCCTGAAGTCAAAGGTGGGGCACATAAGGACCTTAAACAGCAGGCTAAATATATGGATAAGATTTTAAAAGATTCCCTGATGGAACTGACGGCGTTGGATGAGATAGCACTTATTGACCAGCGATACGAAAAATACAAACAAATTGGAGAGTATTCGTTTCCTAATGAATTTATAGGGGTAAAATAAAACGTGCAATTCAGGCACGTTTTATTTTTTTCGGTGTTGCAGGGTGAATTTTCATAACCAGGTTGCTTCAGGAAACTTTCGAAAATCGCATGATGGATTTTTATCAATTATCTCCTTCATTGGGTCAAAACGACCAGTTTAAAGGAAGTTTATACAAATACAGTTAAATAAAACGCTTCCAGTTATATGATTATTCCGTCTTTATGTCAATATGAAGGATTCAGTTGAGATAGTACAATCTACGTGTTATTTTAGAAATATTCCCGGGTAATCTGTTTATAATAAGATAAGTATACAATAGTGAATTCGCAAGAAAAGTAGTGTAGAGTCAAATTGTACATAGATCATACCGAACGAGGTGAAAGAGTATGAAAAGAATTGGAGTTTTGACAAGTGGCGGGGATGCACCTGGCATGAATGCTGCCGTTCGTGCAGTCGTAAGAAAGGCGATTTACCATGACGTTGAAGTTTACGGTGTATTCGGCGGGTACGCTGGATTAATGAGCGGAAATATTAAGAAGCTTGAATTAGGGTCGGTTGGAGACATCATCCATCGTGGCGGTACTTTTCTTTTTTCTGCACGCAGTGAGGAATTCAAGACAAAGGAAGGCCAGCAAAAAGGAATCGAGCAGCTTAAGAAGCATGGAATTGATGGACTAGTGGTCATTGGCGGAGATGGATCTTACAGAGGTGCCAAGGCTCTGACAGAGCAAGGGTTTCCATGTGTAGGAGTGCCTGGGACGATTGACAACGATATACCAGGAACTGAATTCACCATTGGATTTGATACAGCACTCAATACAGTCATTGATGCAGTTGACAAAATCCGTGATACTGCTTCTTCACACGAGAGAACATTCGTTATTGAGGTAATGGGCCGTAATGCTGGTGATATCGCACTTTGGGCAGGCCTTGCAGGCGGTGCAGAAACAATCCTGATCCCGGAAGACAACTATGATATGAAGGACGTTGCAGAAAGGCTTAAAAAAGGCCATGAACGAGGCAAAAAGCATAGCATCATCATCGTTGCCGAGGGTGTAATGAATGGATATGAATTTGGTAAACAAATAAAAGAATATACCGATTTCGATACAAGGGTTACAGTTTTAGGACATGTCCAGCGCGGCGGCTCTCCAACTGCATTTGACCGCGTGCTTGCAAGCAGGCTGGGAGCCCGTGCTGTAGAGCTTTTATTGGAAGGTAAAGGCGGACGAGCAGTCGGAATGGAAAAGAACGTAATGGTTGACTATGACATCATCGAAGCATTGGCAAAAGAGCATACACTTGATTTGAACTTATACAAATTATCAAAAGAGTTATCGATATAATTCCTTTACAGTAAACCAGGAGGTTGCAAGCTATGCGCAAAACAAAAATTGTTTGTACGATTGGTCCCGCAAGTGAAAGTGTAGACAAATTAGTTCAATTGATTGAAGCCGGCATGAATGTTTCTCGTCTGAATTTTTCCCATGGAAATCATGAAGAACATGGTGCCCGTATTATAAATATCAGAGAAGCGGCAGAGAAAACTGGTAAGACAGTAGGAATCCTGCTTGATACAAAAGGGCCGGAAATCCGTACGAACGATATGGAAAATGGTGCAATTGAGCTTCAGGCAGGGCAAGAAATCATTGTATCAATGAATGAAGTTCTTGGAACAACAGAAAAGTTTTCTGTTACTTATGAGAGCTTGATTGAAGATGTCCATGCCGGTGCTAAAATTCTATTGGATGACGGACTTATTGGTTTAGAAGTTATCAGCATTGATAAAGCAAACAATGAAATTAAAACCAAGATTATGAACAGCGGTACTTTGAAAAATAAAAAGGGCGTCAATGTACCAGGAGTTTCTGTTAATCTTCCTGGTATTACTGAGAAGGATGCACAGGATATTCTATTCGGTATTGAGCAGGGAGTCGATTTTATTGCAGCTTCCTTTGTCCGCCGGGCGACGGATGTACTAGAAATCCGCCAGTTGCTAGAAGAGAATAATGGATCCCACATCCAAATCATCCCTAAGATTGAAAACCAGGAAGGCGTCGACAACATTAATGAAATTCTTGAAGTCTCTGACGGCTTGATGGTTGCACGTGGAGATCTTGGTGTTGAAATCCCTGCAGAAGAAGTTCCACTAGTACAAAAAGATTTAATCAAGAAATGCAATGCACTTGGAAAACCTGTTATCACAGCAACTCAAATGCTTGATTCAATGCAGCGTAATCCACGTCCTACCCGCGCGGAAGCTAGTGACGTCGCCAATGCGATTTTTGACGGTACAGACGCGATCATGCTCTCAGGTGAAACAGCTGCTGGACAATACCCTGTCGAAGCTGTGCAGACTATGCATAATATTGCTTCCCGTGCAGAGGAAGCGCTTGATCATAAAGAGTTATTATCAGCTCGCAGTAAAGACTCAGACCATAATATTACTGATGCTATTGGACAATCGGTTGCGCATACTGCCTTGAACCTGGATGTTCATGCAATTATCACTCCAACAGAAAGCGGACATACTGCAAGGATGATATCCAAATACCGTCCTAAAGCACCAATTATCGCCTCGACTTCTAACGACCATGTGGTTCGCCGCCTTGCGCTTGTTTGGGGAGTATATCCTCAGCTTGGACAAAAATCGGAGTCTACAGATGAAATGCTAGATGTTGCTGTAGAAGAAAGTGTAAACAGCGGCATTGTAAAGCATGGTGACTTAGTTGTAATCACGGCTGGTGTTCCTGTTGGAGAAGCTGGAACTACAAACCTTATGAAGATCCATGTAATAGGGGATATTCTTGCTAAGGCGCAAGGGATTGGCCGAAAATCATCGTATGGCAGAGTTGTGCTTGCCAAAGATGCTAAAGAAGCATTGAGCAAAGTAAAAGAGGGAAGCATCCTCGTTACAATCGGCTCTGATCGTGATATGGTTCCTGCTCTTGAAAAATGCAGTGCTCTGATTACGGAGGAAGGCGGCTTGACAAGTCATGCTGCTGTTGTTGGATTAAACTTAGGAATTCCTGTCATTGTTGGCGTTGAAAATGCAATGAAGCTTTTCCATGATGGACAGGAAATTACAGTTGACTCTGCAAGAGGCGTCATATTTAACGGCCATGCAAGGGTGCTATAAGAAGAATTATTAAAGGATGGGAAAAGCCCATCCTTTTTTTGTTGAAAAGGAAATTGGATAATTACATGTATTATTCTTATTCCAGCTCCAGCGCCTAGCCCCTCGAGTCGCTT
>DMSR01000237.1 GCA_003457145.1 Bacillus sp. (in: firmicutes) | reverse complement strand
AATGAAGGTGGACGGGAACGATTGGGGTAAAATCGTTCCCATGGCGAGTGCAAATGAAGGGGAACGGAAACGATTGGTGTAAATTCGTTCCCGTAGCGGGTGCAAATGAAGGGGAACGGGAACGATTGGGGTAAAATCGTTCCCATGGCCGGTGTAAATGAAGGTGGACGGGAACGATCGGGGTAAAATCGTTCCCATGGCGGGTGTAAATGAAGGTGGACGGGAACAATCGAGGTAAAATCGTTCCCTTAGCGGGTGAAAATAGAGGTAGACGGGAACGATCTTGGTAAAACCGTTCCCATGGCGGGTGAAAACAAAGGTGTACAGGAGCAATCCTGTCTGCCGGGATATAGAAAATATAAACATAGCAAACAGTCAATTGCATGAATGAGAGTTTAGCAGAGTGGTAATACTATGATTAACAATATGATAGAGGAGGCTGTTTTAGTATGAAGGAGATTACTGAGTTTATGACTGAAGAGGGTTTTGAGTTGAATGGCTATATCTCTCAGTTATTTAAACGGGTTTCTGATGAGAAAATAAGAAAGCCAATCCAGGGGGAGAAGGACCGGCTTAAGTATTTTAATTCCTGATATCGTTCCTCGATTTTTTTCTAAGTTATTTTCCTCAATGGGTTTTGTTTATTTTTTAATTTGGTCGATTCGCTTTAAAACGTCATCGATTTTTGCATGTTTTTCTGGTGATTCATCAATATGCTTCCACAAGACTTTTCCTTCGGGTGAAAAAAGCCAGGTTCCTCCCTGGATGTAGACATCCTGTGTTTTCATTGATTTCATGACGAATGCTTTTTGCTTCTCGTCTGCGGGGAAGAAACCTTTGACCTGGCCGGTAATGAATCCAAAGCCTGCTTTGGCCAGCAGCTTCCATTTTGGCATTGTTTTATGACCCATCGCTTTATAAGCTTCCCGTGAAGGGTCGCCGAGGATCGCAAAAGGGAATTCGCCAAACTGGTCAATGAATTGTTTAACAAACGTTCCTTTCGATGGTGCGATGGCAATGACCTGAAAATCTCTTGATTCAAATTCGCTGATTCGCTCACGCAACTGCGTAAGATAGGCTCTGCAAACCGGTCAGCCAAGGTGGCGGACAAAAACGGCCATGGTGTAATGGCCGCTGATCACTGCATCAAGAGTCACTGTTTTTTCATCAGTAGGAGTCTCCAATAAATAATTCATTTAGTAAACCACCTTATTCTCTAATTAATACCGATCATATAGGATAACTAGAATTTAAGAAAGGAATAATACTCTTTTGTTGATTTATCTACATATGTTAACTGTCACAATGAGTTTATACCTTTTTTTAAAGAATAGTAGTTGATAGGAAAAGCTGAAATTAGCACTAAAACAGCCTTACCGAGTATTACCGGATAAGGCTGTTTTTTTACTTTATGAGGGTGTAAGTCAACTGTTTCTATGCAGCCTTTTTTTGTGTTAATGCCGACCCAGAAGTCTTTCTCTGGTAGTAGTACCAGTTTAGGACGATTGATACGACATAGAATGCAATGAAGATTGAGAATGCAGGGACATAGCCGCCAGAAATATTAACCGACCAGCCGAATAGCTTTGGAATCAAGAAAGATCCATAAGCTGCGAACGCAGCGGTAAATCCAAGTACGGGTGCTGCTTCCTTCGGGACGAAGATTCCAGGGATCATCTGGAAGGTCGAACCGGATCCGATTCCTGCTGCGATGAACAAGATTAGGAATGAAGCGAGAAAGCCGCCGAATTGTTTGTTTCCAAGGAAGAATATGACTCCTCCAGCTCCACCCATCATAACGAAAAGGACGATTGCCGTGAGTTTGGCTCCCCCAATCTTATCTGCAAGCCAGCCGCCAACAGGGCGTGAAGCCGCTGCAAGGAATGCCCCAAGGAAAGCAAGGGAGATATATTCAGGGAATTGGGATTTTAACAAAAGCGGGAATGCCGCTGAATACCCAATGAATGACCCGAAAGTTGCGACGTAAAGCCAAGTCATGATCCATGTATGTTTACGTTTGACGATGACGAATTGATCAGAGAACGATTGCTTTGTTCCAGGCAGGTTATCCATTCCGAACCATGCAGCAATCGTGACAATCGCAATCGGGATAAGCCAGATGAATGCTGCGTTTTGGAGCCATACTTGCTGGCCGTTTGATAATGTCTGGCCATTGCCAGCGATGAAAGCGAAAGTGCCAGTCGTAATGATCAGCGGTGTGACAAACTGAACAACTGAAACCCCCATATTGCCGAGGCCCCCGTTAATCCCCAATGCTGTTCCACGTGCTTTTTTCGGGAAGAAGAAACTGATATTGGATGATGAACTTGAAAAGTTACCGCCACCCAAGCCAGAAAGTGCAGCCAATAAAAGCATGACAGAGTATGGTGTTTCGGGATTCTGAACTGCAAAGCCGATTCCCATTGCTGGAATTGCCAGAACAGCAGTTGTCAGGACAGTCCAATTACGGCCTCCAAACATACCCACTCCAAATGTGTACACAAAGCGAAGTGTTGCACCAACAAGACCAGGCATTGCTGCTAAAGTGAAAAGCTGTGTATCGGTAAAGTTAAATCCAATGTCATTCAGGCGAATCGCAACGATTGACCAAATCTGCCATACGATGAACGCGAGCATCAAGGATGGAACAGAAATCCACAAATTCCGGCGGGCATGCCGTTTCCCTTCTGATTGCCAGTATTGATCGTCTTCTGGGTTCCATTTATTTATACGAGCCATTTTAATTCCTCCAAGTAAAATGTAATTCGAATATTTACAACATAAATATGCCATTTAAATCACTATCCAGGTGTGACGAACCTCACATTTTTATTCATGCACACAATTCCGTCAAAAAGTCTTGAACATTTTTTGACCATAGAAATCTGAAGGGCAATCGCAACCTTGTATAACCATCAAAGTTTTTGTTAGGCTTGGTGGTTAACACCCAGACGCATTCTTTTGCAGCCGCTGATCCTATAGATGGAAAAGGTTATAAATAATGTTTCTCGAGGAGTAAAGAATGCTACAATTGAATCTGCGACACGTTGAATTGGGTAATACTAATGAAAAAGCAAGCTATAGGAGGCTCTTTGATGCTTAACAATGATATATTGATTCGAGTGAGATACGCTCTGGATATTAGAGATATAGATATGGTAGAGATTTTTAAGCTTGGCGGTGTGCATGTGACGAAGGATGATGTCCGAATGATGCTGAAGAAAATAGATGAAGAAGAGTATGAGGATTCAGCTGATATAGAAGATTACATAAGGTGCAATAATGCGATGATGGAGCAATTTTTAAATGGACTGGTTACGTTTAAAAGAGGGAAACAGGAGCCGAGACCGGGTCAGCCGGAAACTCCGCCTCTGACAGGGGAGAGTGTGAATAATCTTCTCCTTAAGAAACTGAAGATTTCCCTCGCATTGACGAGTGAGGAAATGCTCGAAATCTTTGAATCGGCTGGAGTTCGAGTCACCAAAGGTGAATTGGGCGCAATTTTAAGAAAAGAAGGACATAAGAATTATCGCGAATGCGGAGATAAGTTCGCCCGGAATTTCTTGAAGGGCCTTGCACTGAAGTATAGGGGATAATCTGCGACCAGTGAACTCGATCCCGTCATGGAGTTTACAAGGATTGAGGGGAGCTAAACGAGTGGTATAGCAGGATGAAGGTTTCCCAGATCTGGATTGGATGGTGGAATTGTGGCTGAGCTCTGGTGAATAATTGAATGGAAGCATGGGACGTTTTCTGTTCCCGTGCTTCTTCTTCGTAAAATCCTTCAATCTCCCAAATTCGCNNCAGCGAAGGCTGCGGACCAAACGAACATAGTTATACTGGGCTATTGATCACGTTTCTAATGTGCCAGTTTTTGATAAAGACGGTCAACTTAAAAAACTCTCGTTTACATTGTTTATAATCATTAACAATCATTTTCAAAGTCTTTACATCCTATTAAAACCACCTTAACAACACCCTAGTATTCTTGTAGATGTAGCAGGTTACATAATAATAGGGGGAATAAGGAAATGAAGCGACTTAAAAGATTAAGTGTTTTGCCAATGCTTGCCTCGGTTATGATTTTTGCAACTGCTTGTTCAGGTGGAGAAAAAAGTGCGGAAACGACAAATGAAGCGCAGGAAAGTCAAAGTCAGTTAGAGGGAAGTGTAGTCATTGATGGATCAGGTACAGTATATCCTTTCATGGCGAAAATGGCTGAGAATTATATGTCAAATGAACAGGAAGATGTTTCTGTAGAAGTAAGCCGTGCTGGTACTTCTGCTGGTTTTGAGAAGTTCCTTGCTGAGAATGGTACAGATTACAACGATGCGTCTCGTCAGATTAAAGACGAGGAAAAAGCAAAAGCAGAGGAATTAGGAATGGAAGTAAAGGAAATGAAAGTGGCATTAGATGGCATTACGATTGTCATAAATAAAGAGAATGACTGGGCAAAGGAACTGACGCAGCAGGAAGTCATCGATATTTTCCTTGCGAGCGAAGGGAAAAAGAAATGGTCTGATGTTCGCCCTGATTTCCCAGCAGAAGAAATCAAGACTTACGGTCCGAACGAAAATCATGGTACGTACGAGTTCATGTTTGAAAAAATTCTTGATGAACAGCCGCTTGTAGAAAGTATCAATTTACAGCAGGACTATTCAATCCTGGTTGATCTGGTATCAAAAGATAAGAACGGGATCGGCTTCTTCGGTTATGGGTATTATGCAAATAACAAGGATAAATTGTCTGCGGTAAATGTTGATTTTGGAAAGGGGCCTGTGGAGCCTTCCCTTAAAACGATCAAGGAAGACGGCGATTACGCTCCATTCACACGTCCAGTATTCACATACCTTAACGTTAATCATGCAAAAGAAAAGCCGCAGGTGCTAGACTATGCGATTTATACAATGAAAAACGCACAAGAAATTGCAGCAGAAACAGGATTTGCACCTTTATCAGACGAAGACATCCAGGCTGTTATGGAAGAATTGAATGGGTTGAAGTAAATAGAAGTGAAGGGCGATCGGAAGGCTTACTTCAGCATGATGTGAGTCTTCTTTTATGGCTCTTTTGAATGCCAATTCGAGAATTTTTTCTTATAAAAGAAAATGGATAATCTAAATGAATTGCCAAATGTGTAAAGGTCTATCCACTTGAGATAGACCTTTTTTTGCAGGTTAAATAAAAAACAGGTAAACCATCGTAACGGAAACGACGAGAAAGATGAGACTCATTAAGCCGCCGGCTCTTATATAGTCGGCATTTCGATACCCGCCTGGACTCATGATGTAGGCATTGACCTGGTGAGTCGGGAGGATGAATGAATTGGATGCGGATACGGCGACTAGAAGAGCCAGTCCAGCAGGGTTGATTCCAAATGATGCTGCCATCATCATTACGAGCGGCACGAGCAATACGGTCGCGGCGACATTGGACATAAACAGGGAGAATAGCATTGTGATGATCCCGATGACGAAAAGTATGGGGAATGTACCCCAGCCGCCAACGATATTGATAATCCCTGTCGCTGTATACTCTGCAGCGCCGCTATTTTCAAAGGCAGTTCCTAATGGAATCAGTCCAGCTAAAAGAAAGACCGTCTTCCAGTCAATGGCAGTATAAATCTCTTCTTTTGGAATCACGCCTAGAAGAATCATTAATAAGGCCCCGGTGAAGAAGCTAAGGGATAGCGTGAATCCAAAGAGAACCAGTCCAAGCGCAACTCCGATACCAATCAGTGCGTGTATCTTTTTATTTGTTTTCGGTTCAGGCTCGGGCGCATGTAAATCAGTGAGCACCGCAAAATTCCGGGAGGACCGGAGTGCCATGATANNATTCTCCCAGCGGCCGAACACGATCATCTGCATCCCGGATTCAAAAGGAACCTCTTTTAACTCTGTTTTTTCGCCTTCACGTGTCACAAAAATAATTGGCTCTACTTTGTAAGTTTTTCTAAAGCCTATCTCTCCAAGCGTTCTTCCAATGACTTCTGAGTTCGGAGGAATGACAATTTCTGCAAAGCCTGCACGGTCCTCATTTTCCAAATTCGAGAAGGTTTCTAAAGTGTCTCTATACTGTAATTGAAAATCGTTTGAGAAAGAGCTGACATTTTCGCTGCTGCCGAGAACGGCAATTGTCTGTCCAGCTTGGAGGCGCGTTTTTCGCCATGGACTGTACAGGTGGTTCCCGTCTTCACTCAATGCCAGGATATTGAGCGAGTATTTTGACCATATTGGAATTTCGTCAATTGCTTTGCCGTTCAGGGGACTATTTTTGCTAATGTCAATTTCATAAATGGTTTTTGGCAAGTCGTATGTTTTACGAATTACTTCGGTTATACTTTCTTTCCTTTCTCCTGAAGCTTTTGGCAATACCCATCCACCTAATAGATAGAAGTAAAGAATTCCAGCAGCAAGCAGGGCGAGCCCGATCGGTGTAACACTGAATAAGTGAAATGGCTCGTTCCCGGCCTCAATGAGCAAATCATTTAAGATGATCAGTGGACCTGAGGCAACCATAGTGATCGTTCCACCGAGTATAGCGGCGAAACCCATTGGCATAATAATCTTAGATGCTGGTATATCAGCGTTTTGGGCGATTTTGCGGAGGGCCGGAAGGAATAGTGCGGCCGCACCAATATTTTGCATGAAGGAAGAAATGATACCGACTGTTGCTGATGTACTGACCATCACATTCTTCTCTTTTTGCCCCACTCTCTTAGTAATGAATTCTGCGACAACGTTCATGATGCCCGAGCGATCGACTCCATAACCGATTAACATGACAGCGATCACGGAAATAACGGCATTGGATGAAAAGCCGGCAAATGCTTCTGAAGGGGAAATAACGCCCGTCCATGGAAGAATAACCATGATAAGCACGGCGACAAGATCGGTGCGCAATTTTTCCGTCACAAAAAGCAAGACAGCTAAAAGCAGGACACCAAAGGTGATTAGGATATCAAGTGTCATTTTGGAGTGTACCCCTTTTTAATTGAAGTGAATTTTGGCTAACAAGCTTAGTGAGCTTGAGGGTTTTACCGTTTTCGTGAAAAAAATAAAGACAGTGATAAAGAATAAAAAACGTTCACTTGCTGTAGCTATTTTTTCTTGATGAGCCATAAATATACATACGCTTTTCTCTAATGGAGGTCACTCATGCTTATCATTCCATTAAAAAGGGACAGAAGTTAGTAAACAATTAAAATACGTTTCTTCCTAAAATTGGGGTGAATAAAAGATTCGTAGAGAGGGAATACTATAACCAACAACATATTAATTAGGAGGTTGTTCAATATGAAACGAATTACTGAATTTATGAATGAAGAAAGATTTGAGTTGAAGGGTTATATTTCAGAGTTGTTTGAACAAGTTTCCGATGGGAAAGATAAGAAAAAGCGCTGATCCGCACGATAAGGATCAGCCTTTGTACTTTTTCAATAAATAGGGTACATTAGCTACTATCAGGAGGCGATGACATGTCACTTCAATTTGCAAAAGAAGATAACCGTTTTGTGGCTAAAGATTCAGATGGACTCGAGGTTGGGGAGATTACCTATAGACGAGGGGGGAATGATGTTCTTGTCATAGAACATACGGGAGTTGATCCTGATTATCGCGGCCAAGGCCTGGCGGAAGATTTAGTGGAGAAGGTAGTTGAAAAAGCAAGGAACGAAGGGTTTAAAATAAAGCCTGTTTGTTCTTTTGCTAAAAAGGAATTCGAAAAGAAGGAAGAGTATAGAGAGTTTTTAGCACAATCAAATCCTGAAAGCCTTTGACCGCGACGGTTCAAAGGTTTTCTTATCGGTGGGGCGGTTGACATGCGAATCTCTAAATGATAAAATTATCTCGAATTCAAGATAATAGTTTTTTTGAATAAAAAATGGATATAGTAATGTTAAGTGTTTTTTTTGATTATATATCTCGGCTTCAAGATTTTTTGTGAAAGGGGAGAAAAAAATGAATGAATTGAAAGGAATTCATCATGTGACGGCCATCACAAGCAGCGCCGAAAAAAACTATGAGTTTTTTACTTATATATTGGGAATGCGTCTGGTTAAGAAGACCGTCAATCAGGACGATATTCGTACCTACCACTTGTTTTTCACTGATGATAAAGGGTCGGCGGGAACAGACATGACGTTCTTTGATTTTCCAGGAATACCGAAGGGGACACATGGTACAGATGAAATCTACAAAACGTCATTCCGCGTACCGACGGATGCAGCTCTTGACTATTGGACAAAGCGATTTGATAAGTACGGGGTAAAACATTCCGGGATTAAGGAAGTGTTTGGCAAAAAAACGATTTCCTTTGTCGACTTTGATGATCAGCAATACATGCTGGTTTCGGATGAATTCAATGAAGGGGTCGCATCGGGAATTCCCTGGCAAAATGGGCCAGTGCCTTTAGAGTTTGCCATCACTGGCCTAGGTCCGATTCACATTCGCGTCGCACGCTTTGACTATTTTAAAGAAGTACTAGAAAAAGTTATGCATATGCGCGAAATTGCAAAAGAAGATTCCTTTTATCTATTTGAAATGGGAGAAGGCGGGAACGGGGCTCAGGTAATTGTTGAACATAATACTGTTTTGCCAGCTGGCCGCCAGGGATTTGGAACGGTGCACCATACAGCATTCCGTGTAGCGGATACTTCTGTTCTGTACGAATGGATTGACCACATGAAAGCATCTGGTTTCGGGACATCAGGGTATGTAGACCGCTTCTTCTTCGAATCATTGTATGCCCGCGTAGCACCGGGTATCCTATTCGAATGGGCAACAGATGGACCAGGATTCATGGGAGACGAACCATATGAAACACTCGGTGAGAAATTGTCCTTGCCGCCGTTCCTCGAACCCAAACGCGAGCAAATCGAGAATTTTGTCCGGCCAATAGATACAGTGCGCAGTACGCTTAATCTGGAAAAGGAATATTTGTAACTTGCTGCGCTTCAGGACCAGAGCCTTATCCCCGTGTGGATAGGGCTCTTTTTTTCTCCTCCCTCTGTCATTTGATGTACAAAATACCATTAATATATTTAACTTTAACGAGGGAAAGTGTTAAAATCAAAGGGAAGGGAGTGAGTTAATGTCTTTACCATATTTGAAAGAAGCGATAAAAAATGGAGACCAGGAAAAGCTGATCCGCTATGTTCGATTGCATTTCGGGGACGGGAATGAAGATGCAGGCCGTAAAGAGATCGACAAGTCTTGGATCGAAGCGCTT
Source organism: Bacillus sp. (in: firmicutes) (assembly GCA_003457145.1). Classification (GTDB taxonomy): domain Bacteria; phylum Bacillota; class Bacilli; order Bacillales; family Cytobacillaceae; genus Mesobacillus. Next base: position 376 of record DMSR01000237.1, on the reverse strand, counting down.
AAGCTTTTACTGGATTCACCCAAGACCGACCGGGAATTTATTTTTGAAACCTTGGAAAACAAGGATGCTGAAACACTAGCTCATCTGTACTTCCATCTGCATTTTTACTTCTTAAAACGATCGGGGGAATGGATTCATGACGGAAACCTCTAAATCAGGTCAGATTCGGCCGGGTCTTTGGAATACAGTGAACGAAAGATATCCTGGATCTATGATTACAAAAGAAGATTTAGTACCGTTAGCAGCATTTAAAAAACCATTAGCAGAATCAAAAGTAGCTTTTATCAGTTCTGCAGGTGTACAGCCAGTAGGTACGATGCCTTTTGACACAGTCCACCCGATAGGGGATTATACATATAGGAAAGTGCCTTCTGAC
>DMSR01000090.1 GCA_003457145.1 Bacillus sp. (in: firmicutes) | reverse complement strand
TAAGACCATTCCCTCTAACATCCGATCCTCACGATTTAGCATGAAGCAGTCTATTTAAACTCAACAATGGTGACCCCTGTTCCGCCTTCTCCTGCTTCACCAAATCGGATTTTTTTTACTGAACGGTGGTTCCTTAAATATTCCTGAACCCCTTGCCTTAGAGCGCCCGTTCCTTTTCCATGAATGATTGAAACACGAGGATAACTGGCCAGCAAAGCATCATCGATATATTTTTCCACTCTCATAAGAGCATCCTCATAACGCTCTCCTCGAAGGTCAAGCTCAAGTCCTACATGAAAATCCTTCCCTTTAACCGTTGCAACAGGCTTGGTTTCAACAGGTTTTGGAGCATTAATGAACTCGAGATCGGATTCTTTTACTTTCATCTTTAGAATGCCGATCTGCACTTGCCACTCTTTATTAGAAATGCGTTCAAGCAGATGTCCTTTTTGATTGAATGTCAGGACTTTAACCTCGTCTCCTGCAGAGAAAGTGTGCTTGCCAGTCTGGGTTTTACTGCCTTTTTTCACCTTGTTCAATTCCGGTGCGGCATCGCTAAGGCGTCTCTTGGCCTCGATTAGTTCATGCTCTTTAATTTCTGCACCTTTATCAAGCCTCAGCTTTCGAAGGTCACGAATAATTTCTTCGGCTTCTTCTTTGGCTTTTTCCACAATCAAAGCAGCTTTTACTTTTGCTTTTTCGGCAAGGTCATCTTTTTTCTCATTATACGCTGCGATTTGCTTTTGCAAATCCTTTTGCAAATTCTCGGCATCCTTCAGAAACTCGTGTGCTTCCTCGCGGTCTCTTTCTGCCTGTCGTCTGCTGGTCTCAAGGGAAGCGATCATATTTTCTACTTCATTGCTGTCTTCGCTAATGTATGATCTTGCTGTTTCAATGACCGTTTCTTTTAATCCGAGTCTTTTGGAAATTTCAAAGGCGTTGCTTCGACCTGGCACTCCTATCAAAAGCTTATATGTGGGACTGAGAGTTTCGACATTAAATTCAACACTCGCGTTGATAACCCCTTCTCGGTTATATCCATATGCCTTAAGTTCAGGATAATGGGTAGTGGCAATAACCCTTGCTCCACACTTATATACCTCGTCAAGAATCGATATCGCAAGAGCTGCTCCTTCTTGGGGATCCGTTCCTGCACCCAGTTCATCGAAAAGGACAAGGCTTTTGTAATCCACCTTATTCAGGATTTCAACGATATTGACCATATGGGATGAAAATGTACTCAAGCTTTGCTCGATCGATTGTTCATCACCTATATCTGCATAGACAGATTCAAAAACAGCTACTTCCGACCCATCAAGCGCCGGAATCTGCAAGCCTGCTTGTGCCATTAATGTGCACAGTCCAACTGTTTTCAATGTAACGGTTTTACCGCCAGTGTTGGGGCCGGTAATAACGATTGTAGTATATTCCTTGCCAAGGGTGACACTATTTGCCACTACTTCATCAATCGGTATTAGCGGATGGCGTGCCTGAAATAGATTTATTCTGCCTTCATCATTCACAATTGGCTTGGAACCTTTTATCCTGCTTCCATATCTGGCCTTGGCGAACATGAAGTCAAGCTCAGTCAAAATCATGACAATTTCAAGGAGCTCATCATGGCTATCAGCAGTTTGTGCTGATAGCTCAGCGAGAATCCTTTCGATTTCCTGCTGTTCCTTTACCCGCATGTTTTGCAGTTCATTGTTCAGCTGGACAATCGACTGCGGTTCAATAAATAAGGTTTGCCCAGAGGAACTTTGATCATGGATGATCCCGCCGTAATGACCCCGATATTCTTGTTTGACCGGAATCACGAATCTGTCGTTCCTGATCGTGATAATCGCATCTGACAGCATTTTCTGGGCATTGGATGAGCGTATCATGCTCTCGAGCCTTTCACGCACCCTTGCCTCTCTTGTTCTCATTTGCTGGCGTAATGACCTCAGTGCATCACTTGCTCCGTCTAATACTTCGCCGCCCTCATCAATCGCATTTCTGATTGATTCCTCAAGATTGGCCAGTACGATGATCCTATCTGCGTAACTTACTAAGATCGGAACTTCGGTTATTTCCTGCAAATCGTCGATAAATCGTTTCATCTGTCTGCTGGCATGGACTGTACTGGCAACCTGTATCAATTCATGAGGACTGAGCATTCCGCCAATTTGGGCCCTTTTGACATGCGGTCTTATATCATGGATACCCGTNNTGGATACCGCCCAAAGGAATATTCCCTTTTAGCCTGAGTACCTTCACGGCTTCATCTGTTTCTTCCTGAAGTCTTGAAACCTCAGTGAAATCGACAGATGGCAGCAAACTTTTAGCTTTTTCCCTTCCTAATGAAGAAGATGTATGTTCAATCAGTTGATTCCTGACTTTATCGAATTCGAGTGTTTTCATAACTCTTTGCTGCACAAATATTTCCTCCTTCTTCTCACACGAAGGTTATCTATTACTGTTTTCGTTCATGCAAGAAATCGAGCAATTCATTCAAATCTAAGGCGTTCAAAACAGAAGAATTCTTGATCCAGCCCTTTCTTGCCGCTGTAACGCCAATTTCCATATGCTCAAGTGTATCCACTTTATGTGCATCGGTATTGATGACAATTTTCACGCCTGCATCCTGTGCTTTTCTTAAGTATTCTGATGCAAGGTCCAGCCTGTGAGGATTCGCATTAAGTTCTATGGCGGTATTCGTCTCTTTGGCAAGCTGGATGAACAGATCGATATCAAGTGCATACCCTTCACGCCTGCCAATCAAGCGGCCAGTAGGGTGGGCAATGATATCAACATTGCCATTTTTCAGCGCGGTTTTCATCNNATGTAGTAATCGCATCAATCCATTTTTCAGCGCGGTTTTCATCCGATGCATGATTTTTTCTGCAGGCTGTGAAAATGAAGAATGGATTGATGCGATTACTACATCCAGCTCTGCAAGCAAATCATCTTCCAGATCAAGATTGCCATCCGGGAGGATATCCATTTCTATTCCAGTAAGAATCGTGAAATCATCAAATTTCTTATTCAGTTCCTTCACTTCTGCAATTTGTTTTCGCAATCGTTCCGGTGTCAGTCCATTGGCTACCTTCAAATACTGTGAGTGGTCAGTTATCGCCATGTACTTATATCCTCTGGCAATACACTCTCTGGCCATCTCTTCGATCGAATGACCCCCGTCACTCCATGTTGAGTGCATATGAAGGTCGCCTTTGATCGCTTCAAGCGTGATCAGTTTTAATTTTTCGTTATAAAGCTCTACCTCGGATCCATCTTCCCGCATTTCAGGAGGTATATAAGGGAGACCAAAATAATGGTAAAAATCCCCTTCCGAATCGAATGTGGTGATTTTACCCGTTTCGACGTTCTCAACACCATATTCGCTAATTTTTTCTCCCTTTTCTTTTGCCAGCTGGCGCATTCTTACATTATGGTCCTTAGAACCTGTAAAGTGGTGCAAAGCTGTCACGAATTCTTCTGGATCAACGAGACGGAAATCAACATTCACATCATAATCCAGCCCCAGGGTAACCGAAACCTTCGTATCGCCAGCAGCAATCACTTCCTTGATTTTCGGCAGTTTGACCAGCTCGTCCCTAACCGAAGCAGGATCAGCAGAGGAAATAATAAAGTCTAGATCCTTTATTGTCTCCCTCATTCGTCTCAAGCTTCCAGCTCTTGAGAAACGTTCTATATTGTTTATCATTTCAAGATGGGATTCGATTAATTCCGCAACTGGCAGCATATAAGATAATGGCAGCCTCTCAGGCCTTGTGCCAAAATTCTCGATTGCAGCAAGAATCTTCTCTTCCGATTTTTTGCCGAATCCTGCTAGATCACGAATTTTCCCTGCCTTTGCTGCTTCCTCGAGATCATGGATCCCCTCCACCCCAAGCTCTTTGTACAGCTTGGCAATTTTCTTGCCGCCCATTCCAGGCAGCTGGAGCAGCGGAATCAATCCACTTGGGACTTCCTTTTGCAATTCCTTAAGCTCAGTAGATTGTCCTGATTCGATAAATTCCTGGATGACACCAGCAGTACCCTTACCAATCCCTTTCAGTTCAGTCAGGTCACCCATTTCCGACATGCTGCGTTCATCGGCTTCCAGTGCAGCAGCCGCTTTTCGGAATGCCGAAACCTTAAATGGGTTTTCTCCTTTCAGTTCCATATATATAGCAATTGTTTCAAGCAATTGTACAATATCTTTTTTATTGGCTGACATAATGCCACCTGCCTTTTTTAAATCTTGTCATTGTAATCTATTTTATAGAAAACAAGCTTCCCTGTGAAATAAAAGGAAGCCGTTCGGCAAAAAGCTGACAATTACTTCTTACATATTGTTGCTTTATTTGTTGCTTTAATTTACTTATTTTTATGAAGGGGCGCTCTTTTCGTATAAAAAAACTTCTCCGCTGAAGAGAAGTTATGCAGCAATGTATTCAAACCAAAGCTCCTTGATTTGCTGGGAAAAGATTGGTGTATTTTTTACGATGTTTTCGGCTAAAATTGAATCGTTCAGCGGTCCCTGAACCGCCTCGATTGGCAACAGGGCAGCTATGTACAAAACAATGAACAGGATCAGATAGATTTCCACAAAACCTAAGAGACCGCCTGCCCATACATTTAATTGGCGCAGTATTGGCAGGTGGGCTACAAAGTCAAGCATAGAGCCGATAATCTGAAGCAATATCTTCACAGCAAAAAAGATCGCCGCGAATGCAATCGCCCGATAATAAGCATCTTCTAAATTAGCACTTTCAAATAGTAGATTTAAACTATTAGAGCTGCCAAGGTTAGGATATGGAATCCAGAGGGTAAGCTTCGGCGATAACTGGTCGTAGTATAGATAAGCTACGATAAAAGCTATTATAAAGCCTACTAGATGAATGGATTGAAGAATAAATCCTCTTTTTAACCCAATTATAAAACCCATAATCAAAATAGCTAAAACTGCAAGGTCAAGCATGAATTATTTCAGTCCTTTATCCTTTTAATTTCCGCTTCGAGCATTTCAACACGATCTTTCATTTTTATGTAATCATTTACTGCATTCACTGCAGTCAAAACGGCTAATTTATTAATATCAAGTGAAGGATTCGCTGAGCTGATTTCACGCATTTTGTCATCAACCAGTGAGGCAATAGTCCTGATATGGCTGGTGCTTTCTGTACCGACTATGACATATTGCTGTCCATATATATCTACAGTCGATCGATTTTTTTTAAAGTCTGACAACATTTATGCCCCCATTCGTAAGAATCCTAATTTATACTATAACATGAACACAAAACACTGGAAAGTATTTGCCTTGTCACTTACATATAATCATGAAAGATATTGTCTGACTTTGTATATTACAATAAATCTGGGAGTGAAAAAAATGGGGAATATCGTCCTTAATAAGAGTCAAGATGAAATCAGAAAAATGAAAGAGCATTATAAACAGTTTTTGAATGATAAACTGCCTCCTGGCAGCCTATTTGCCGCAAAAACACCGGCATGTGCAATAACAGCCTATAAGTCAGGGAAGGTTTTATTCCAGGGCAAAGAGGGAGAAGCTGAAGCATCCAAATGGGGAGGTTCAGTTCAATCCACTGCTCAAAAAGGTGTTGCTAAGCAGGCCCCTTCACATTTA
>DMSR01000317.1 GCA_003457145.1 Bacillus sp. (in: firmicutes) | reverse complement strand
TTGATGATGTTATCACCGTTTATGAAAGAAGGGTTTGCTGCCGAAAAAATACCGATGAGTGCAAAGATTGTAAAGATGGTTCCATATTTATAAAGAAACTGGAACAGTTCAAATTTTTGCTTCGGCGGCGAGGTTTTCTGTAAAGGTAGTTTAGCGTCCATCCTATCTGCCTCCTGTTGAATAAAATAAAAGTTCTTCTTCTGTGGTTTTTGCTGTTTCCAGCTCTTTGATGGGTTCACCATCATACAGGACATACACGCGATTTGTTATTCCCATGATTTCCGACAGCTCAGAAGATGCATACAGAACGCCTTTCCCCTGTTCAGCAAGTTGTACAATCAGCTCGAAAATATCTCGTTTCGCCCCTACGTCGACGCCTTTCGTCGGTTCGTCGAAGATGTAAATTTCTGCGTCAGCGATGAGCCATCTGCCAATCGCGACCTTCTGCTGATTACCACCGGAAAGATTTTCTACTTTTGTATTTTCAGAAGGTGTCTTGATTCCTAACGTGCTAATAAATTCAAGTGCCGTTTTCTTTTCCGCACGCCTGTCTATAAAACTTAAGGACTTTGAAAACTTTTTAAGGTTTACAGCAGTCAGATTTGAAGTAACCGATTCGGAAACAAGTACACCCTCTTTCCGCCTTTCTTCTGGAATAAGAGCAATTCTATTTTTAACTGCCGCATAGGGGCTGCTAAGCTTAAGGCTTCTTCCTCTTAACCTGATGTCCCCGGAAGTATTTGAAGCTGCTCCAAACATTGCCTTGCATAACTCCGTCTTTCCTGCTCCAACCAGTCCGGCGATTCCGATGATTTCTCCTGCGTTTACGTGAATATGGACGTTCTTTACCTTATCTCCGTCATAAAGGCCGTCCACCTCCAGGAGAATTTCACCAATCCTGTTACCCAGCGCCGGAAATTGATCCTCCAGTCTTCGTCCCAGCATATACTCAATCACTTGCCCAGCATCGACCTCCGAAATATGCTTTTTAACAACAAATTCACCATTGCGCATAACAGTCAACTCATCACACAACTCAAAAATCTCCGGCATCCTGTGAGAGATGAAAATAACCCCGACACCCTTTACTGTTAATTCTCTGGAAATCCTGAACAGTTCAGTTGTTTCCGTATGACTCAGTGGAGCTGTCGGTTCATCCAGAATTAAAAATTCACAATTACTTGAGATTGCCCTGGCAATCAGCACGAGCTGTTTCTCGGCAAGAGTTAATTCGCTAGCAAGCTTTTTTACTGGTATTTTCAGTTTCATGCCGGAAAGGATTTCTTCTGCTTGTTTAAAAAGCAGCTTCCAGTTGATCCAATGTTTCTTTTCCATTGATTGGACAGTGTGATTTAGCATGATATTTTCTCCAACCGTCAACGAAGGAATAATTGCCGTATCGACCTCCTGATAGACGATCTGAATACCATGAGCCTGTGCATCGCCTGGATTGCGAATATCTATTTTGCTTCCATTTAGGAAAATATCACCTGTAAAATGGCTGTAGGCACCGGAAAGCACCTTCATCAAAGTTGACTTTCCTGCCCCATTTGCCCCAATAAGGGCATGGATTTTTCCAGTATCGGCCGCAAAATCAACACTATTCAAAGCGCGCACTCCTGGAAAATCAATTGTGATATTGTTCATTTCCAAACTATTTGCTGCCATCGCGGTTCCTCCATCCTGTTCATCTGCAAAGCAGACACTCTCTAATTTGAGAGTGCCTGCTTTTGATTTTTTGTTATAGCTGCTGTCAATTTTTATAGTGATCCTTCAATTTCTTCATCCAGTCTTCTTCAAACGCATCTGATTGTCCCCAGCCTGGGATGATTTCTGCAAGATTTACCATATTGACTGGATTTTTTGATTCCTGCAGCTTTTCCTGCGAAATCAGTGCTGCTTCAAGGTCATATGTTTGTGGAGTTTCTTCATCGGCAAGTTTTTTTGCGAGAATTCTCATGTTCACTGCCCCAATAAGCTTTGGATCAACCGCTGCAGTATATTTCCAGGGGCTGTCTTTTCCCTGGATTTCTTGAAGGTCCGCGTTGGAGACGTCGATTCCATAAATCTTGATTTCATTCCGTCCGGCTTCCTTGATTGCCCGGGCAGCTCCAATTGCGAACGCATCCCATGTTGCGAATATCGCATCAATTTCTCCCTTTGGATGCTTATTCAGCATGGCCGCCACCGCATTTTGCGTCTGGACACTTGTATCTGCAGCAGCTACTCCGAATCTCTCAACCTCTTTGATTCCAGGGTTAGCTTCTAGAGTTTCCTGATAAACCTTGTTTCTTCTCACCATTGGCGGAAAGCCATCCACCCAAAGATAGACAATATTTGCTTCTCCATTATGATCCTTTACAAGCTGATCTAGGGCTTGTGTTGCCAGAGCTTCATCGTCCTGTGATGTGAGTGTAACACCTTCGATTTGAGCTAAATCCCCATTCGAGTCAAAGGTAACAACGCTCTTTCCCTTTTCCCTGAGTTTTTTGACATCGTCAATCGTTGCCGCGTCATCTCCGTGAGAAATAAGGAAGCCATCATAATCCTGCTGAAGTGCCTGGTTGATTGCGTCATGGAACTTTGCGGTATCACCATTTGCAGTAAACACGTCAACCTTAAATCCTAAAGCTTCCCCTTCAGCCTTTGCACCAGCTAAATACTGGGCAGTATGATCATCTCCGCCAATCTTGCGGATTACTTTGATTTTGACTTCCTCCCCTTTAGCGAAACGCTCCGGAACCCCTTCAATCGTCCCGCTTGCAGTCTTGACTTCTTCTCCGCCGCAGCCCGTCAGCAGCAATGCAGCAGCAACAGCAGTTAAAAATACTTTTTTCAAACCTCTTCTTTTCATTTCTCTTTCCCCCTTTTTTTGATTTGCTTTAATCCCAAACAAACAAAAAACCTCTCTAGAAAAGAGAGGTTTCAGTATCATAAAATAGACAGATCCCTCTCTTATCTTTCAAAACAATAAATGTTTTGCAGGATTTAGCACCAATTCCATACGGAACGGTTGCTGGGCGTCATCGGGCCAGTCCCTCTGCCACTCTTGATAAGAGATGTTCTTTATTAAGTTAACGGAGCAAATCGATAAACTTACTTTAATACCCTATTATCATATTGTCAATATTATTATGAAAATTTAATTATTATTCCCCCCAATATAATAAAGGAAGATTCCCTGTCAGGAACCTTCCTTTGACTGTTTATTCGCCTCTTCCCGCTGCGGTCATCCATTCAAACTGACGAAGCTTTACTTCATAGAGTGTCAGCGGATCGCGGTATAATTCAGGGCTTATTCTCATTTTATCGAGCTCACTTTTGCCGTATTCAATTTCAGCATGGGCCTCTTCAACTGCATGGTCGAGAGCGACAAATGGATGTTTATAGAAAAGATTCACATCTCGGTCAATCGATTTTTCGAAAATTTCAAATTGCTGAAGAAAACTATTGGCAATCGAAACGGCTACACCATAATAATCCTCAGTTTCCAGATAGGTTTTATAGCGATTATACAGCATTGCATTATTCTGCGGCAGGACTCCAAGGAGCTTTCCGGCACTCTTCAAAAAGAACTGTTGAGGAGTGGACCGGTGCATGATATTGACGTTCTCATGATGTACGCCATTCGTCATCCGATCGGCATCCCGTCGCCAGTCACCAAGCACTTTGAAATCGCACTCAAGCTTCATCCGCTCGTCACCATACATGGAATTGAAACCTTCGGCCATTTCATTAAGATAGGATTGGCTTTGGTCAAATTCCTCCTTGGAGAATTGGATCCAATTCTC